>JBEBSO010000047.1:0-12061 GCA_040394275.1 Telluribacter sp. | reverse complement strand
GGATCTCCGTCCCGTTGTTGCCGGGATTTCAGACATAGTCATATAGTACCATATCAAACAAAAGAAAAGGACTGCCTTGTTGTCCAGACAGCCCCTCTCTTTTTGATTTGGATTGTATTATTTAGCGCTTGATAATCACTTTTCTTTCGACCACCCAACCATCTTCGTGGATGATTTTTACACTGTAGATCCCCACACCCAGTTTGCTCACATTGATCCCGTCGGCGGGAGCAGCTGATTCCTGTACCAGCCGGCCGTTCCTGTCGAATACCTGTACGCCGCTGACAGTCTCGTCTGCATTGGATTTGAGGAAGAGGACGTCTGCAGTCGGGTTCGGGTACACGGTAATGTTGGCAGTCACACCCAAAGCGCGGGCCGAGACAAGCCCGGATAAGGCGAAGGTCTGATCTCTGTCCACTATTTTCAGCCTGTAGTAGTTGACACCTGCCAGCGGTGCGGCGTCGCTGAAAGCGTAAGATTTGATTTCACTGCTGTTGCCCGCAGCCGGAACGTTACCGATTTTCTTCCAGTTTTTCCCGTCACGGCTTCTTTCTACATCAAAAGATTCGCTGTTGGCTTCCGATGTGGTGGACCAGGAAAGTTGGTTGACCTTGTTCTCGGCTTTGGCATCGAATTTAGCCAGGGAAACAGGAAGCGGATTGTTTGAGTACCTGTAGATGACGCAGGCGCCGGCTTCTACAAATGTACGTATAATCATGGCCTGGTTACCGGCGCCGACGACGGTGTTGTAGCTTTTGGCGTTGACGGGAATGGTAATGTTACCTGATCCTACAAACTGGCCGGTTATAATTCCTGAATTTGTTGTGTTTCTTTCGGCAACCCCGAAGGAAGCTACATTATAGAAGAGTCTCCCGGATGCTCCTTCATAGTCAGTCGTACCGTCGTAAGCAGGTAAAGTACCCACATTGACGCTTTGGGTCTGGATTTCCTGGTTGGGGGTAGGCGTGCCGGATCCGAAAGGCATGCCGAAAGTGGCTATTCCTCCATACCTGATATCATAGTTGGATTCCGTGGCGATATTTTCCACACCTACGTAAGGATGCAGGACAGCTTCCCCGGCCCATACCGTTACCCTGATGGGGGTAGCGAGGCTGCTGGGCGACTGCGGAAGAAGCAAATTGTCGTTCCATTCCGTTACCTGGCTGGATTTTGAATCACAAAATGTAGAAGTTCCCGGTATAGGTACCAGCCCAAGCCCGAATTCGCTGATGGTTTCGTTGTTGGCTATATCTATCACCTCTGACACGGCAAATTCATTGTCTTCGTCTATGGTAGCAGCGCTGTTTATCGTGTTGTCACTGCCGACACGGGCAGGTGCAAGGGTAAAGCCGGCCTGGGCCACATTCCCGCCCCCGTCAGGGTAAACATATCTCACCCTGTAGCTGCCCGCATTTGCCTTCAGCTCATACTGGCCGTTTGCATCCGTGATTGTAGATGCAATTACATGTTCCATGTAGGTATCGTCTGCGTCGTAAAGCGCGACGACAATACCGGGTATCCCGGGCTCGCCGGACCTGATCCCGTCGCCGGGAAGCTGATCCTGCCAAACGGTACCGGTAATTTTGCTGGTCAGAGGAGGCACGGTCGGGTTGATTTGCCCGGAGGACTCACCTGTGCTCAGGAGTGTCGCGACAGTTGCAAAAAGAGATAAATAAAAGAGTTTCATTTTTTTGAATTTGGTAAAACATTAATTAGCGCTTTTGATTGGGACGATGCCGGCATACTAAAGTATCGCACCTGAACACATTTTTTGAGATGCACACACATCAGTACTGAAGAATAGAGGAGGGCTTTTGATACTATAGACGTTCAGCCTTTCTGTCAGCCGGTCCATTCCTGTCCCGTTGCCCGCAGCTGTTAAAGACGCTCCACTTTAAATGGCCGGATAAGACGTTTTCCTTGCCCTTTTTTATTTAAACTGCATGGTGCTGGCAGCGACAATAAGTGCGGGTTCAGATCATCTCTTAAACCAAATACTAATGTTTGTGACTCAAGAAATACGTCGTAAATATATTACGAAATCTGCCCGGTTTGAAATCGCCGGTAGATGTAAAAATAGTTAGATGAATATAGAATACATACTACAAACATTGAGGCCTATAATTCGGGGTATTTTTGAAGGGGATTTTTATTTTATCGCTGATGATCAGCATGTTATTGTATGGATAATTTATTTTTTGTAATACCGGTATTTTTCTTTCCGGAATATTTTTTTTCTGAATTTATGGTTTTTTCCTGCTTTCCGATACAGGCAAAGAGCGGGGTAAAACGGGCAAAAATGAGGAAGTGAATCAGGTATTCAGGAGAAAAATCCCTAAAAAACATTGTAAGAAATTCAAACAAAATACGTAGAGATCCGGCCTGTTTCCGCGTCGGGATGTACGCCGGTATTGCTTTTTTATACCTAACCGGGTTTTGGCTTTCTTTTGTAAAGATTTTCAACCGGTTTGAATGTAAAGTTTGAATTAATATCTAATTTTTGGGGTATAAAAATCAATCAATAAAGTGAATATTTGTCCTCGTAATGAAATGACAATTTATAAATAAATACTGTTAATTTGTAAATTATTCAGAAGATTTTCACCCTGGTTGACGACAGGAGACAGCGCCGGATCGATTCAAAAATTTCATCAAAAAAGGCAAAATTGTGCAGGAAATTCCCGGGCCGGACGGCACCATTATCCCCCGTTTTTTTCCAGCAGGCTTTCGAACAGGCGCAGGAATTCGGGATGTCCGAAATCGATCATTCCTTCATGACGCAGGACGATATTGCCGTCCCGGTCGAGGATGACAGTGGTAGGGATGGATCTGCCCAGCAGCTCGGGAGGAAGCGGAGAGGAGGGGGCATATACCGGGATTTCGTATCGCTGTCTTTTGACGAAATTCAGTGAGCGGCTGAAGTCCCGGTCCAGGCCGATGGTAAGGAATACAACCTCCCCGTGGTCTTTAAACCGCAGGTAAAGCTGGTTGATGGAGGGCATTTCGCGGATGCAGGGCGGACACCAGGTGGCCCAGAAGTTGAGGAAGACGACCTTCCCTTTCAGGGCGCTCAACCTTATGTTTTTGCCGTTCTGGTCTTTGAACGAGGCGTCCGGAGGGACAGCGGCCCGTACATTCTCCGTAGGAGCGGCGAGAGTGCCGGAAGTCCGTTCTCCGGGTGCCGGGTAAGCCGGTAATGAAAATGCGGTCAGAAAGAAAAGGATCCGGGCCCTGTAGCCGGAAGTGTGTCTGGAAAGCTGGTCGGTCATGTATGGGAGATTGTAGAGCGGAAATTTCAGGCGGGGGCAGGACCGCGGGACGCATGGCCTCCCCCGGATGATAAAACGTACCGCACATTGTAAAATTGAGTAGAGAGACGCATTTGTTTGCCGGCCAGGTTGTTTAAAATAACTTCTTTGGATGGTCATTGGGAATAATCAGAGGAGCTCCGACACCAGGATGTATGCACCCATGGCGAGAACGAACCATCCGAAGGACTTTTGCAGCCTGTGCCCCGACACCTTCCGGGAGAGGGCATTGCCCAGGTAAAACCCGGAGATGGCCAGCCCGGAAACGGAAACCAGCAGCGGCCAGTCAATGACCAGGTGCGTCAGGTCGCCGGTAAACCCGATGAGTGACTTGGCCGCAATGATCAGCAGGGAGGTGCCGACAGCCTTCTTCATTGAAAGCTTACCCAGCAGCACCAGGGCCGGGATGATCAGGAACCCGCCTCCGGCGCCGACCAGGCCGGTGAGTACCCCGACCAGGATGCCTTCCAGCAGGATCAGCGGGTAGTTGTAGCTGATCACATCGGGATCGGTACAATCCCTGCATTCCTTTTTCCTGATCATCGATACGGAGGCCGGCAGCATCATGCAGGCAAAAAGAAGCATGATCGCCGTCGATTTGGTCAGGACAAAGCTGCCGAGCGTGAAGATGTGCTCGGGAAGGGCCGGGACCAGGAACTGGCGGGTGAGATACACCGCGGCAACCGAGGGGATCCCGAAGACCAGCGCGGTCTTCCAGTCGGCCAGGCCCGAGCGGTATTTGGGCCAGGCCCCGATCAGGCTGGTAATGCCGACAATAAACAGCGAGTAGGCGGTAGCCGTGACCGGCGGCAGGCCAAACAGGTATACCAGCACCGGCACGGTCAGGATGGATCCGCCGCCGCCGATCAGCCCCAGCGACACGCCTATAAGTAAAGAGGCAACGTAGCCCGCTATTTCCATCAATGATCCGTTTTCCTGAAAGATCCCGCAAAAATCGGCAATGACGGGCAAAGAGTCCGTGACTATTGTTACACAATCCGGATCCGTCGCAAAACCTGTACAATTTTTCGGTGACAGGAGCGGCGCAATCCCCTTTTCCGGGGAATTATTCCCGGGAATACGGCGTTTTCTCTATTCCGGATGCGCTGTGCGGTGACGCAGGTGCCCGGTAAATTTTATCTGATTCGTAACGAAGCCAGCTTATGAAAACCGTCTCCCGCATCCCGACACAGGATGCGTCTGCCTATATCCGGAAGCTCTGCCGGCATTTTGCCCACAAGATTGAAACATCTTATTCGGAATCGGAAGGGAGCGCCTCGTTCCCGATGGGCGTCTGCCGGATGACGGCTGCGCCCGGCCTGTTGATTTTTGAAGTGGAAGCGGAGACTTCGGAGGCCATCGGGAAAATCAGGGACATCCTGGTGACGCACCTTTTGAAATTTGCCTTCAGGGAAGAGCTGCAGATCGCCTGGACGGATCCGGAGGAGGAAGCAGCCGGTGAAATGGAAGAGCTGGCCCGACAGCTCAGGGCGCCCGAAGGGGAGAACGGCATCCGGACGGCCCTCAATATGAACCGCGCCAATGCCGGTATGACGCGGCGTTCGGTGGCGCTGATGCATTTGCAGGCGGGCGACCGGGTCCTGGAGATAGGCCCCGGAAACGGCGCGTTTGTCCCGGAGCTCCTGTCGGCAGCCGAAAACATATCCTATACCGGGGCGGACATTTCGGAGACGATGATCGCGGAGGCGAAAAAGCTGAATGCCGCTGAGCCGCGGGCTCGCTTCGGGCTTACGGACGGCAGGCATCTCGGTTTCCCTGATCAGGCTTTCGATAAAATCTTCACCGTGAATACCCTTTATTTCTGGGCGGATCCCGTGGCCTATGCCCGGGAAATAAAACGGGTTTTAAGGAAGGACGGCGTATTTTGCCTCGCCTTCGCTGCCCGCGATTTTATGGAGAAGCTGCCCTTCGTGAAATACCATTTCCGGTTGTTCGACGGGGAAGAAGGGGTAAGGGTACTGGAGGACGCCGGGTTTGCCGTAAGGGAGGTGATCTCCGAAACCGAAACCGTGCAGGGGAACATGGGAAACCCGGTAGAGCGCCGGGTCATTTTTATCCTGGCGACCCGGCCCGGGTAACTTCTATGCCCGGTTAATATCGTCTACGATGACGTGGGGAAGTCCCCTGCTGCAGAATTCAATCCGGGAGGAGACCCCGTACACGCGGCTGATATGACCGGGTGTGATGGCTTCGAACGGGGAACCTGAGGCGACGATGGTTCCTTTCTGCAGGAGTACGACCTGGTCCGCCCAGCGCATGGCCAGGTTGAGGTCATGCAATACGACGATCACGATCCGTCCTTCGTCAGCAAAATTCCTGATGTGCTTCATGACCAGCGTCTGGTGGTGCAGATCCAGCGCGCTGGTAGGTTCGTCCAGGAGCAGCACTTTCGGGTTCCGGACGATGGAACGGGCAAGGCTGGCCAGCTGGCGCTGGCCGCCGGAGAGCTGCGAAAGATTTTCCATCGCCAGCTGCCGGATGCCTGTCTTGTCGAGCGTGTCGAATGCCAGCTGCCGGACTTCCCTGTGGTCTGCGCTGAGGTAGTCGAGCGGGGAGGCTTTCAGCGCAGTGATAACGGATTCAATGACCGTCAGGTTGATATCGGTGGCGGCGTTTTGCGGCATAAAGCTGATCAGCCCGGCGCGTGCCTTGAGCCGCATGCGCTTCAGGTCCCCGCCGTTGAGATGGAGGTCGCCTTTTGAGGGAATCAGCCCCGCAAGCGCACGCATCAGGGTAGATTTGCCTGCTGCGTTCGGACCGATCAACGCAGTCAGCGATCCGCCCGACAGCGCGGGCAGGGACAGCTTGCTGAGGATGATTTTGTGGCCGTACCCGGCCGTTATGTTCTCCGCAGTAAAGGTTACCGGTGCGTGTGCTGTGGTCACAGGTTTTTTCTTTTGGTGAATATCAGCCAGACAAATAACGGAACGCCGATCAGCGACGTAATCACACCCACCGGCAGGATCGCGCCCGGTGCGATGGACTTGCTGGCGATAGAGGCCAGGGACATGACCAGTGCACCCGAAAGGATGCTGGCGGGAAGCGCAAACCGGTGGTCTTCTCCCGCTAGCAGCTTGGCGATGTGGGGGCCGGCCAGGCCGATGAAGCCGATGGTTCCGACAAAAGCTACGGCAGTGGCCGTGAGCAGGCTCACCCTCAGGAGGGAGAAAAAACGCAGCCTGCCTACATGGACGCCGAATCCCCGGGCATTGTCCTCTCCCAGCCGGAGCGCTGTGATCTGCCAGGAGGCGGCAAACGAAAAGGGAACCAGGACGGCGATCACAGTGGCCAGCGTGCGTATTCCGTCCCAATTGGACCTGGACAGGCTTCCCAGGCTCCAGAAAACGAACTGCTGCAGCGCTTCGGCCGTAGCGATGTACTGCATGATGCCGATCAGGGCTTTGAACGTGAAGTCCAGCGCAATGCCGAAAAGAACCATCGTGGCGATGGTTCCCCGGCTCAGCCTGGCCAGCAGGTTCAGGAGCATGACCGAGCCGAAGGCAAAGACGAAGGCATTGACGGTGATGGTCCATTCGTCGGCTACGCCCGGGATGCTGAGCCCGGAAACAATGGCGAGGGAAGCCCCGAACGAAGCAGCGGCGGATATCCCGAGCGTAAAAGGGCTGGCCAGCGGGTTGTTGAGGGTCGTCTGCATTTCGAGCCCTGCCGCGGAAAGCGCCGCGCCTACCAGGAGCGCCATCACCGAATAGGGCAGACGCACCTCCCATACAATCACCCGCGTGCCGAGGTCAACGGTGTCCGGAAGGAAAACTGCCCGGAGCACTTCACCGAACCCGAGCAGCGAAGGGCCGACCGCGATGTCTGCGCAGAAGGCCAGGATCAGGGCTGCAGTCAGACCGGCGAGGGTAAAATATCGTCTTCTGATCAGGCGGCTGTACCGGGCTTCGACGTGGTCGGTCATAACAGTGTCAATTAGTGGAGCTCGGCAATGTACGTACCTTTAAAGGGAACGGCCAGGAACTTTTCGTTGATGGTTTTGAGCGTATTTTCCGGGTTCAGGTCTTTGAAAAGATCGGGGTGTATCCATTTGGCAATGGCTTCCATGGCGATGATATTGACCGGGGAATCGTAAAACAGGTGCCACATGGCGTACACCTTCTTCTCCCTGATGGCTTTAAGCGGGCTGAGCACCGGTTTGGAGGTGAGCTTCACCAGGCTTTGCCGGGTGTCGTCCGGGCTGATGCCATAGCCGATTACCAGGCCCGGCTGGCCAGGGGTCGCGATCCCGGAGGCGATATAAATGTCCGGCTGCTGACGTATGACATATTCCATATTCAGCGTTCCTACTTCACCGGGGAGGATGTCCGCCCCGATGTTATGCCCTCCGGCAAAATCGATAAATTCGCCCAGGTTGCCCTTGCCGGGGGAACCGATGGCCTCTCCGCGGATCATTTCGAAATAGACTTTGGGGCGGGCGGTTTTCCGGCCTGCCAGCCGGCTGGAGATGGTATTGATTTTACTCCTGTAAAGCGCAATGTACTCGGAGGCCTGCTTTTGCCTGCCCAGCACTTTCCCGAGCAGCTCGATGCTCGGAATTGTATTCTTAAAAGGATGAAGCCTGAAATCGATAAAAATAATGGGGATCCCCGCCGCTTCCAGCTGCCGGATCACATCCGCAGATTTGGCGTCCGGTCCATGGGATCCGCTTCCGAAAATGGCCAGGTCCGGTTTCAGGGAAATAATTTTTTCGGTAGAGACCGTCTCTTTTCCCGTGGCGCCGATCACGGGGATCCGGGCCATGTCGGGGTACTTCCTGAGGTACTCGTCATAGATGTTGCCCCCCGATTTCTGGAAGTCGCCCGTCCACCCGGCCACGATGCTGACCGGGTCCGGGTGCAGAAGCGATAAGGTGAGCAGGGAGCGTCCTTCTCCCAGGATAACGCGTTTGGCCGGGGCGTTCAGGGTGACCTTCCGCCCGACGATGTCGGTCACGGTGATGCGTTGCGCCAGCGCTGTGGTGCCGGTAAAAATGAATGCCGGCCACAGCAAAAGAAATAATACCTTGGTGCCTGTTTTCATAAATCATGCTGCCCTCCGGGGCTGTTTATAGCAGATGCTGATTGATTTTTGTTGCGGGTCTCTCAAAAAAACAGAAGTATTTTGCCTGTAACAGAATAAAATTTCATATTACTCATTAGTTTATCAATAATTTGCGACAAATTCTTATAAAAATTTGAATATATTCTGTATTTACTTTTTTCTGTTAAATGCCCGGAATAATATTTGGTTAGGTATTGTTCCGGGCATTTGGCAGCTGCGGCTCAGGGACGGATGTAGCTGACCGTATCTCCCAGCGGATCAGCCGGTGGCGCCGCCGGAGCCGTCTCGCCTGCCCCCGGGCGCGGGCCGGATCTGGCTTTGTTGGTGACGTAGGCTTCCCCGCTTTTTTTGTTCACTGCCACGGTATTGGGCATGGATCCCGCCTTGAGCGTGGTGATGATCTCCAGGTTGTCGGCATGGATGACGGTCACTGTACCTTCCTGCCTGTCGGCTGTATATACCCGTCTTTTGACCGGGTCGAAGGTGATGCCCAGAGTCCCTTTGCCGGCAGGCAGCGTTTTGACCAGCTTCCCGGTTGCGGCGTGGAGGACGGTGACCTGGTGCGAGCCCTGGTTGGCCACAAACAGGTGGCCGTTTTTTGCGTCGAGCGCCAGGTTGACCGGGCTGCTTCCGCCCGAAGGAAAGGAGCGGACCAGCGCTTTTTTCTCGAGATCTATGACGCCGACCGCGCTGTCTCCCATGTTCGTTACATACAGGATTTTCCCCCCCGGATCGAGTGCGAGGCCGGTAGTGGTTTTCCCTGTGTTTTCAATGGAATACCTGAATTGGTTGGTTTTCCCGTCAATCACCCATATGCTGCTGGGTTGTCCGACGTCGGACACGTACACCAGGTTCTTTTTTTCATCCACGACGATCTCACGCGTGTGGCTTTTTTCCTTCCCGTTGCCGATGGTGGCAATGAGCCGGCCTGTTTTTAAATCTATGGCGCTGACGGAATTGCTCCGGGTGTTGGAGGTGTAAAGCGTCTGGGTTTTATCGTTTATACCGACGCCGTACGGGGGATTTTCTTTCAGGATAATGCTGTCTGTGACCGCCAGGGTGGCCGGATGGAGCACCAGGATTTTCCCGTTGGGTGCGTTCCTCGATCCGGCAGCTGCCACATATACCTTACCGGTAGTCTCACTGACGGCCAGTTCGTACAGCCCGGATCCATTTACTTTTTCAGTCCTGGCGACGGTTTGCGCACCGGCGATCGTCAGGGTCAGCGTTAAAGATGCAGCACCGATGGCACCTGCCAGCTTTGAGTTGATTAATGTGCTTTTGAGCATAGTTGTTTAAATTTAAGAAATGAGAAATGTTAAAGCAGGCATTTCGCATTGTAACCGGTTAAAAGTGTGTGCTCCCCCGGGGCATTCCGGTTTGGTTTTTCAGGCCGTGCAGAAAGCGCCGGGACTCATCATACTGGTGTGTATCCGATCATTTCATCAGCCATTCGTAAAACAGCGGGAAGGCCTGGCGCCAGTACCAGGCGCCATGACGACCGTCGGGGAAGATCGCCACCCTGATTTCCGGACCGGCTTTCTCCTTTAGCAGCCGGGTTACGGCCCCGACATCCTCGTGCATCCGGACCACCGAGCCGTCCGGTTTCTGGCGGTTTTCGTTGGTCCCTGCGTAGAAATAGTACCTTTGCTCCCGGATGCCGGGGTCCGGTTTCAGCTGTTCCAGCTCACGGTTGATGTTGCCGTCATCCAGCCATACCGACGGAGACAGCACGCCGAGCGCGCCGAAGACGCCGGGATATTTCAGGCCCGCATAAAATGTGACCAGGCCTCCCATGGAGCTTCCGGCCATAAATGTATGGGCTTTGTCCGGGAGGGTCCTGTACTTTTTATCGACGAAAGGCTTCAGCGTATTGACCATAAAATCCAGGTAAGCGGCTCCCTCTACTTCCGGGTTGCCGGCATTGCTCCGGACATAATACTCTTGGATGCGCATTTTTTTATCGGCGTGATGCTCCACCGCCACGACGATGCATTTCCGGGGTGCGGCGTCGATGGTTTCGTCCACGCTCCATTCCAGGGGACCGATCCGTCCTTCGGAGGTGGCTTCGTCGAACAGATCCTGGCCGTCGTGCATGTACAGGACCGGGTATTTTTTTGACGAAGCCGCATAATCGTCCGGAAGATAAATCCAGATGCGCCGGGTCCGTTGCAGCTGCGGGATGAAGAAGGCCGTGTCCATTACGGAAACCTGGGGTGAGGCCGTTGAGGCCGGAAAATCGTCTCTCCAGCCTTCAATCGTGCAGCTGATCAGGGTATCCCCCGAAATCACGGCCCGCCTGGGGGCCACCAGCCTGCCGTCGCGGGTGCTCTCCAGGGATTGCCAGCTGCCCCTGGTAAATTTGTACTCGAACAGCCCGGCAGGGGCCTTGTCCACTACAATACGGTATTTGCCGTCCGCACCTCTCCGGACCTCCCATTCCCGTTCCCCCGGTTGCCAGCGCTGGAAACTGCCGGTGATAAAAAACGGGTCGTCCGCATGCTCCCGGGGCCTGCCGGCCATTTCAATAGTTACCTTATGCTGTGCGCTGATGGCCGGGAGGGTTAACCAGGCGGCCAGTAACAGGAAAAAGAAATGCTTCACGGGATGTTCAGATCTCGGTTTTGGCCAGACTGGTAACGGCGCCTCCCTGGCTGACGGAAAACAATCTCTCCGCCGACGTGTTGGTTAATAAATAGAAGCCGTTGATGTCGGCGGAAGGAGCATTGACCCTGAGCAGCACCCGGCTCTGCAGGCTGAAAGCAGCCTTGGCTGCGCCCGAGTTGGTGCCGGCAGGAATGCCGTCGATTTTCTTGACGTATTTGCTGGAAATCTCGATGGCATAGAACTCCCAGATTTCGCCGGTATTGATCGTGGTGGGTGTCAGGGGCGTGTTGTTCATGGTGGTAATGATAAACCCGTTGTTTGCATATACCCCTACAAACTTACCGCCGCCGGGACGTAAGCTGTCAAAATCGAGCTCCCAGCCGGGATCGATGACGGTTTGCCCTGTCTTGATCCGGCAGATCTTGGATTTACCGCCAAGCGCCGACCTGCCCTGTGTCACGATATAGAGATCCCCGTTGTTGTCAAAGGAAAACATTTCGTTTTCGTTGATGTAGGTGATCCCGCCGGTATCGGGTATCCTGGTAGTGGATTCGTACTGGCCGGTAGCCAGGTTGATCACGGCGATGTGGACGTCCTCGAAGAAGTCGTTAAACATGCCGCTCTGCGCGCCCGATCCCTTGCTATAGGTGATGTCGGCATACAGCTTGCCTTCCTTGATGGCCAGGAAATGCTGTCCTATTCCCTGAAAAGCAATGCCTGCATCGGTTTTCTTGAGCTGTTTTTCAAAATCATAGTCGATCTTGCCGGTAGCGGTCATGGTCGTCGGGTTGAACGTCTGGATTTCCCAGGGCTTGTCGCCGTCCCAGTAATACCCGTGGGTATCATCCTGGATGACAAAGTTGCCGGAGCCGTTGATGGTGTTGTTGGTTTTGATAAAGGCTTCTTCGATAACGGTGTTGTCCTCGGTCACTTTCAGCTTGACGATGCCCTTCTCGTTGGAAGAGTTGAACATCTTGAAAATCCAGTTTTTGTAGGTGCGGAATCCGCCCATTCCCTGGCCGCTGAGCGTATGGGGTGGGTTGATGTTGGAGAAACTGGTATCG
>JBEBSO010000046.1:0-12110 GCA_040394275.1 Telluribacter sp. | reverse complement strand
TTTTCCACCTGCCGCCATTTATCCTGGGAAAAGGGACCCCGGAATTCCGTACTCCTATATAATTTAACAAAGAAAACATATCAGGGCTACCGGCCAATTGCCCCTGGCACAGGAAATACATCATTTTCATTGTATAAAAATTTAACATTGATAAAATATCCAAATCAGAAAAAATACGCCAATTTTACCCGCAGGCCATTTGCAGCCGACAGAGGAGAACAGGAGAGAATATGTACCGGCATACGGTATCTTCTGCTATCGACCGCAATTTCAAAAATATAATTATTTTATGTATACCGTACGACAACCCGGGAAATGAAGCCGTTTTTTGACTTTCATCTTTCCAACCTGTTGAAAATTGAACAATTCAAATACATAGCTATGCAGGCCGGCTTGGCCCGCTTTACCCTTTACCCTTTTTTTACCTGTTACTTATTTTATGGAATCACGCAGAGATTTTATTAAAAAGGCAGCCCTTATTTCGGGAGGCGCCGGACTGTTCGGCATGCTTCCCGCTTCTATTCAGAAAGCACTGGCTATCAACCCTCCGGAAGGAAGCACCTACCTCGACGCCGAGCATGTCGTTATCCTGATGCAGGAGAACCGCTCCTTCGACCACAGCTACGGGACGCTTCAGGGCGTGCGGGGCTTCAACGACCCGAGGGCCATGACGCTGCCCAACGGCAACAAAGTGTGGCTGCAGACCAATGCCGGCGGCCAGACCTACCTCCCCTTCCGTCTCAACATCAGGGACACGAAAGCCACCTGGATGAGCGCCCTTCCCCATTCCTGGGAAAACCAGGTCGGTGCGCTGAACGGCGGCAAAAACGATAAATGGCTGGATTTCAAGCAATCCGGCAACAAAGATTACAAGCACCTCCCGCTAACCATGGGCTTCTACGACCGCCGGGATATCCCTTTCTACTATTCGCTGGCGGACGCCTTTACCATCTGCGACCAGAATTTCTGCTCTTCCCTTACCGGCACGACGCCCAACCGCCTGTACATGTGGACGGGGACCATTCGCGAGAAGCCCGATTTCGAGTCCAAAGCCAACGTCGTGAACTCGGATGTGACCTACAGCCGGGAAGCTTCCTGGATGACCTTCCCTGAAAGGCTGGAGGACGCCGGGATTTCCTGGAGAATCTACCAGAACGAGCTGAGCCTGGAAATGGGCTTCAATGACGAAGAAGAAAGCTGGCTGGCCAACTTCACCAACAATTCCATCGAATGGTTCACCCAGTATAACGTGTGGTTTTCCACGGGATTTCATCAATACCTCGACAAAGCCGTGAATACCCTGCCTGCCGAAGTGGAAAAAGCCAGGACGGAGCTGGCTGCGGCCAAAGCCTCCGGGGCTCCCGCCGAAACCCTGGAAAAAGAGCTGGCCAAAAAACAGGCAGAGCTGGAGAAGGTACATTATTACCGGGAGAAGTACTCCAGGGAGCAGTATGCCCGGCTTTCGCAACGTGCCAAAAACCTGCACGAAAAAGCCTTTACCACCAATATCAATGACCCGGACTATCATTCGGTCACGAAGCTGGATTACCGGGACGGCGACACCCAACGCACGATGTTCATCCCGAAAGGGGATGTGCTCCACCAATTCCGGGAGGATGTGGAAAACGACCGGCTTCCTACCGTCACCTGGCTCGTGGCCCCGGAAAACTTTTCGGACCATCCGGGCGCTCCCTGGTATGGCGCCTGGTACCTTTCGGAGTCTATCGACATCCTCACCCGGAACCCCGAAATCTGGAAAAAAACGATCTTTATACTTTGCTACGACGAAAACGACGGCTATTTCGACCACGTTCCCCCCTTCGTGCCGCCCCATCCTGCCCGGCCTGAGTCCGGGAAGGTAAGCCGGGGCATCGACACCGCCGTGGAGATGGTGAACATCAGGCACGAGCTGGAAAGAAAAAGACCGGACGCAGAAAAAAAATCCGTAGACGGACCCATCGGGCTGGGCTTCCGGGTGCCGCTGGTGATCGCTTCACCGTGGAGCAGAGGCGGCTGCGTCAACTCTGAAGTATTCGACCACACCTCGATCATCCGGTTCCTGGAGCATTTTCTCAGCAAAAAAACCGGTAAGACCATCCGGGAAACCAATATTTCGGAATGGAGAAGGACCGTCTGCGGAGACCTCACCTCCACCTTCCGGCCTTATCACGGTGAAGAAATCAAGCTGCCTGAGTTTGTCGACCGCGAGCCTTTCGTCGAAAGCATTCACCAGGCCCAGTTCAAAGGCCTTCCTTCCGACTACCGGCTGCTTAGCCCGGAGGACATCCGGGAGGTCAACCGGCAGGCCACAGCCAGCCCGCTTATGCCGAGGCAGGAAAAAGGAACCAGGACCGCCTCCCCGCTTCCCTATGAGCTGTATGCCGATGCGCAAACAGGACAGGACGGCCATTCCCTGGAGGTCGGGCTGGCAGCCGGGAACGAGGTATTCGGGGCCAGGTCCGCCGGCGCTCCTTTTAAAATCCATGCCTACGGCAAAGAAATGCAGATCCGCAACTATGCCGTGAAGGCCGGCGACCGTTTGACCGATGTATTCGACGATGCCCATTTCCCCGGCGGCCACTACCACCTCGTCATCCTGGGCCCCAACGGATTTGCAAGGGAGCTGAAAGGAAAATTCGGCGATACCCCGGTGCAGGCCAGCCTGGAATATGCCCGGATGCCCGGCAAAAAAAGCCTGTCGGGCAACGTGCTGGTCAGGCTAAAGAACACCTCGGGAAGACAGGTCACGGTGTCGCTGGCGGATGCCTCCTACCGGACCGGCACGATCACCCGCGTACTGAAGGCAGGACAATCGGCAGAAATACTGGTGGACCTGTCAAAAAGCTTCGGCTGGTATGACTTTACCTGCCGGGTTGCGGGCAACGACGCTTTCAGCAAAAGATACTCGGGAAGGGTGGAGACAGGCCGGTCCTCCAAAACCGATCCGGTGCTGGGACAATAAAAATAAATTAAACGTGTGACCACATACGACGGCCCACGTCTCAACAATGAAGTTTTTCATAACGTTGAGTAAAGTAAATATCCGTTCTTACATTGTTTTGGAACGGATATTTTGTTTTTTACGGCATTCAATATAGTTTTATCCTATGATTGATACCCTTTACAATACGATTGGAACCCTCAGATACCACGCACATCAGGATAAAAATCACCTTGAAAACAGCCTCAGACTGCTGAAGGAGACCTCCGTCTCGCCGGCTGCCCGCCGGCAGGTTACCGGCACGCTGACGTCTCTCCTGCTGAACCATAAATTCGTGGCGCTTTTCGCCGCCTCCGATATTCCCCCGGACAGGGGCCTTTTCGGGATACTGAAAGCCGCCGCTGCCTATAAGCTCGTCCCCCCGGTACAGGAGCCGGACGAGTTTTCAGGCGTCCTCGGCCGGTACTTCAGCCGGAAAGACGATTACGTATGGGTAAACAGCATACCTGACCGGGAATGGATCGATTTCTTCCGGTCGCTGGACTGGGAGGACAATCCCGGGCTGCGCAGGCACCTCCGGAAGGAAATGCTCAACTCGGTCCAGGTGCTGGCGCAGAAAGTCGCCTCCCTGGGCATCGACAAGGAGGTGGTCTCGAAAATCCCCCGCTGGGATGACCTGGATTCACCGTTTCTGGGGCTCAACCGGGAAGTGATGCTGTACATCGAAAAGAGCCTGAAATCGTATGAATACCTGCCGGATGACCGCGAAAGCGACTATCGCCACATTCTGGTCATGCTACGCCAGTGCGAAAACCAGACGGATTTCCTGCATAAGCACAAGAATGACTTCGGGATCAGCCTCCGCATGACCTACATCATCCGGCAGCTCGAACAGTATCTCGGCCGGCTGGACCAGCTACTTCACCTGCTCGAAAGCCGCGATACATCCGAAAAATGGCATATCATTGTCAGGCTGTTCAAGGAGATGGTTTTCCTGGAAAATACGAGGTACAGCATCAGGAGGCACCTCTCGTCAAACATGCACATGCTGACCTACAAGATCGTAGAAAATACCTCCAAAACGGGCCAGTACTATATTGCTGCAGACAGAAAGGCGTACTGGAACCTCTTCGGGAAAGCGCTCGGCGGAGGCGCCATTGTGGCGGTGCTCTGCTGCAACAAAACCAGGATCTATTTCAACCACTTCCCGATATTCTGGGAAGCTTTTTTTTATAGCCTGAATTATGCCATAGGCTTTATGCTGATCCATGTGCTGCATTTCACGCTGGCCACCAAGCAGCCGGCGCTCACCGCCTCCACCATCGCCTCTACGCTCAGCAACAACGGGCAGAATCCCAACTGGCTGAGCGACACCACACGCCTGCTGACGCGGCTGATCCGGAGCCAGTTCATCTCCCTGGCAGGCAATGCGCTGATCGCCTTCCCGGTCGCCTATCTCCTGGCCAGGCTCTATCACCTGGTGTCCGGCCAACCGGTTGCCGACTTTACCAAATCGCATCACCTCATCTCGGAACTGAATCCCTGGCAAAGCCTTGCCATACCGCATGCAGCCATCGCGGGCGTCTACCTGATGGTTTCGGGGCTGATCTCCGGGTACTATGAAAACAACTGGATCTACTACAATCTTACCGAACGCATCCGTCAGCACCCCGTCCTGCGGAAAGTGCTTTCCCCTGGCACCCTCGACAGGCTGGCCGGGTACCTGGAGCGCAACATCGGCGGGCTGGCAGGCAATACTTCCCTCGGCATTTTCCTGGGCTCCACCGCGGCAGTGGGCCTCACCCTGGGTCTGCCGCTGGACATACGCCACATTACTTTTGCCTCCGGCAACTTCGGCATCGCGGTGGCGGGGCTCAACAACCACGTTTCCCCGGGGCTCTGGATCGATTCCATACTCGGGATAGCCGCCATCGGTATCACCAACGTATTTGTCAGCTTCGGCCTTTCCATCCTGTTTGCGCTGAACTCCCGGAACACCGCCCTGAGCGAAGCCGGGAGCCTGTTCCGAAACCTGGCCTGGCATTTTTTCCACAAACCTTTGTCTTTCTTTTTCCCCATCGAAAAAAACGAAAAACCGGAAGCCGGCCGGCTGTAACGAAAACACCGGAAGTTTCGTTCTTTTAGGAACCCACTACTGTGAAAAGCAGAAAACGAACCTCAAAATGAAAGCAATCCTAAAAATCGTGATGTGTCTTCTGGCGGGCGCCAGCAGCAGCCTGGCCCAGGAAGATATCCAGAGAGGCTTCCGCCAGCGCATGGAAGCCCCGGGCGGCGGCGGATTTCATGAGCTGGTGCTGCAGATGGGCAGGTCCTTCCTGAATGTCCCCTACGAAGCCCATACACTGGAAGGCAATCCCCGCGAGGAGCTGGTTTGTAAATTTGACGGCCTGGACTGCGTCACCCTGGTGGACAACGCGCTGGCGCTGGCGCTGGCCAAACAGCAGCAGCTCAACCTGGAGGGCTTCAAAAGGGCGCTCACATCGATCCGGTACCGCAACGGGGTGATCAACGGGTATGCATCCAGGCTTCACTACTTCACCGACTGGCTGCATGAAAACGAGAGAAACGGCTTGCTGACGGACATCACCCGCACGCTGGGAGGCGTGGTATTCTCCAAGCAGATCAATTTCATGACCTCCCATACCCACCTCTATCCCGCCGCCAATGCCCATGGCTCCTCTGCCGGCATCTGGGAAGAGCTCAAACTGCGGGAAGATTCGATCAACCTCCGTGACAAATACTACATCCCGCTCCACAGCATACGTAAAATAGAGCCGCTCCTGCGCGACGGGGATATCATCGGCATCACCTCCGATGTACCCGGGCTCGACTGCAACCACCAGGGGATCATTGCCAAAATCGGCAACCAGGCCTACCTGCTTCACGCCTCCTCCACGGCGAAAAAAGTAGTCCTCAGCGCCAAGCCGCTGGCAGAATATGTAGCGTCCGTCAAAAAGAATTCGGGCATTATCGTTGCCAGGCCGGTAGAACGACCCTAGCCATGTCTCCCGGGCTCTCACTACGCAAAAAAGAAATATAAAATTTCCGGGCTGTTCCTGTCGTTCGGGTTCTAAAAATTGCAGTCTGCCGGGAAGTAAAAATTTTCTTCAAAAAAGTTATAAAAATACTTTGGTTAATCCTATATTTTAGTATATTGCAATGGGTTGTTCACATCCCGGCATCCTACTAAAGAACCTTTGAAATAAGCAGCACCCCGAAACTGCGCGCACCATGCTACTATATGATTATCAGATACACTGTACTGCCGGAGAATACAGTATTTGCGGCAGTTATGATCTTCATGGTATGTACCATTATTTCCTGCCGGAACACCGCAGCCGACATTCCCTCGAAGCCGCCCGTTCACTGGCACATCCTGGATTCCGCCAACCGGCTCCTGAACGCAGGGGAGGTCAGAAAATCGGTTTTCTACCTGGATAGCGCTTTCGCCCGGATACCCGATCCCTCTTCCTACGACCTGTGGAAAAGACATAACTTCCGGTACAACTATTACCTGAATTATGAAAAGGACACAGAAAAAGCGATGCTGTGCCTCGACAGCATGTTCAGCGTCCTGGCAGGAAAGGAACGGATCTACAAAAGCGAATATGCCGCCACGCTTTATTCCCGGGGAGATGCCCTGGTTGCCCGGAAGAAGTTTGCCGAAGCCTACGAGGCCTACTACCAGGGAAAAGAATTTGCCGAAAAAGAGCTGGACAGCTGCAGCTGGAGCCTGCTCAGCAGCAAAATGGCGATGGTTTGCTACCGCAAGGCCGATTTCCGGAGGGCCGTCTTCTTCTTCAGGCAGGCATTTGATGAAAGCCGGCATTGTACCGACCGGGAGGACTTTGAAATGGTCTATATTTACCCGCAGGCGGCCCTCAACGCCATGGCCCTCAGCTTCGAGCACCTCGACCAGCTCGACAGCGCGGTGATCTACTACCGGAAGGCGCTGGACTTTATCCTGACCGAAGGTGAGGGCTTTCCGGAGCGGCGGCAATACGTCGAAACCGCCAAAGGTGTCGTTCTGGGTAATCTCGGGGGGACTTTGGCCAGGCAGAAAAAATACGGGCAGGCAGAGCATTACCTCCGGGAAAGCATCGACATCAACAGCCGGCCGGGCTATGCAAGAGAGGATGCCATTACCGCGGAAGCAAAGCTGGCCGGGCTGCTCCTTGAGCTGGACCGGGAAGCGGAAGCCCTCACGCTGATCCACCGCATCGACACCTCTCTTTCCTCCGGAGAAATGCAGATGTACAGCGAACGGATGCTCCTGCGGCTGCATGAGCTATATACCCGCTACTACAGGAAAATGCAGCAAAACGACCTGGCCAACCACCACGAGCTGGTATATTACCGTCTCCGCGATTCCCTGGACGCCGAAGAAAAGGGCCTCCGGATGGTGGATGTGGACGAGGGACTCGAAGCCATCGAGCGAAAATACAGGCTCCGGCTGCTGGATAAGAACAACCAGCTCCAGACGCTCATTATCATCTGTACGCTCATTTTCCTCACGCTCGTTGTGTATATCCTCCTGGCTGTCATGAAAAACCTCCGGCAATCCAAAAAGGATGTCGGAACGCTCACTTCCATGAACCAGAAAATCAGCGAGCAGAATATCACGCTTCAGAAAACCCTGGCCGCCCTGGCGCAAAGCCAGGGAGAAAATACCCGGATCATGAAAATCGTCGCCCACGATCTCCGGAACCCGGTAGGAGGCATAGGAATGATCGCGTCGATGATGCTGGAAAAACAGGAAATGCCGGCCGAGGACAGGGCCAGCCTGGAAATGATACGCGACGCCAGCAGCAGCTCGATGGAGCTGATCCGCCAGCTCCTGCAGATACAGCCGGGCGGCGAAGACCTGCAGACGGAACAGGTCGAGCTGCATGCCCTGCTTTACAAATGCGTGGCTTTCCTCAACCTGAAAGCAGCGGAAAAGCACCAATACATCCGCCTTACCACCGACCAGGTCGTCCTGCAGCTTAACCAGGAAAAAATCCTCCGGCTCATGAACAACCTGATTACCAATGCCCTCAAATTCAGCCCGTCACATACCGAAGTACGGGTAGACATGAAAAAAAACGGGAAACATGTGCGCATCAGCGTGGAGGATCAGGGCATGGGAATCCCTGATTCCATGAAAGACAAGCTATTCGAAATGCATACCGATACCCGGCGCAGGGGCACGGCCGGCGAAGAAACCTTCGGCATGGGGCTCGCGATTTCAAAGCAGATCGTCCAAAGCCACAACGGGCGGATCTGGTTTGAAAATAAACCCGGAGGCGGGGCCGTCTTTTTCGTGGAAATCCCGATCAGATAACGCGGAAAGACATTCCCCAGACGGTATTTTCATCCACTCCCTGCATCAAAATAGTACCATTCATAAATAAGCCCCCAAAAACTACCCCAAGCCTCCCTTCCTGCGACAACCGGCAATAAACAGCCCATAGCTACAGATCAAACACTGTTAAATTTTATAACAACAGACTCCGGCGGCCATTTTTCAAAAGTAAAATCACGACTTATTCGAAAATTACAAAATTAGCCACCACTCCCGCCTGGCCCCGGAACGCAGGCAGGCCCTTTGTTTGGAAAACACCTTTATATTTGTTCTTTCGATCGGCACCTACACTACTTAACCGGAATATGAGCGCCTTACTCCGTGCGGAAACAGTCCCCCGCCCCACTGAACAGCATGTCACGGCAGCTCCCGTCCGGAAGGGTTCCCGCGTGCGGCTGCTTACCCGCCATGCGGTCGTTGTCCTGCTGGCGGTATCTACGCTTCTGCCGCTGGCCGCACAACAACGGCGTAAGCCCCAGCCCACCAGGCAGCCGCGCAGCACGGTCCCGGCCACTTCTCCCGCTTCGGCGCTGAAAGCTACCGGAGACCCGGCATTCACGGTCTCACCCAAGCAGTTTATCCGGATATCTGCCACGGACGGCCGTTATACCGATCTTGCTCCCGGAGACTATGAAGAAAATGGCCAGACTTACCGCAACGAAGACGGGCGGAAGTACCGCGCCTTTTACTGGATCAACGAAATACCCTATCAACGCCAGGACGGGACTCCGCTGCGTTTTGAAAACGTGCAGCTCCCTTCCGCCCAGCTGATTACCCTCCGCAAGGTATATGTCGATTCCGGCTGGCAGCGCACCTTCGGCGCCGTTCTGCAGCAAGGCTGGGAGACCTGGTACCAGAATCCTGCGGCAGATCCCGGGCGGATCTGGAAAACAGTAACGGCCACTATCACCACGGCCGGCGGTCCCGGCCTCCGGGCGGGCACCGTTCCGCTGAAAAAGAATCCTTCCTGGCTGAATGCCGGGAAGCTGGCGCCCCAGTACTTTTTCAACCCGGCCGCCGTGCTTCCCGCCAAACCCGTCGGCATCCAATGCAGCCCCTCCTATCCCGGGCAGCCCGAAAGGACCTTCGCCGCGCTTAAAGCAGCCGGCATCACCCATGTATGGGACATGACAATGCACGCACACGGCTTTTTCACCGATGGATGGCAGCCGACAGGCCGCAATACTTCCGGCATCACCCGGGCCCTGATGCTCGGTACGCAGGGGCTCGGTGATATGTTCCCGGGCCTCAAGCCATACGGCGGACAGCTCAATCAGCAGCAGGCTGAGCAATGGGCGGACCGGCAGCAGCTTTTTGACGGCGCCCTGATCACAGACGAATTTGCAGAAGGTACCTATCCGCAATTTGAGCAAAGCAGGGAATGGTTTTATGCCCGGCTGGCACAGCGCATTGCCGGGGGGAAGTACCAAAATGTGCAGCTGCTGGGCGAATACGGCTACGGCTCACAGAAACTGGAGATTCCGAAAAACCCGCTGTCAGCCTACGCCCTTTCCCTGCTGACGCCCGGGATGGCCGGACATCTCGAAAACGTAGCGGGCAGCAGCGATACGAAATTCAGGCATTACGTCGCGGCCGCAGGCAAATATAGGGGCAATTGTATCGGCGGATATTATGCCGTCACCGAAAATGTAACGGACTGGGTATTTAATTTTGCGTACAATACCATCCAATACAACGCGACGCCGGAACAGCCGCGGATGCTGTTCACCTGGGCCGGCATGCAATCCAACTCGACCATGATCGACACCCCGCAGAAAGATGCGGGTACGATCAGGCCCAATGGCAGCGTCAGCTACAATTTCCCGGACACACCGGCCGAAATCATGAAAATAATGGGATTTTTCGGTTTGCTCTTCTACGACAGCGTCTACCTGTGGGACGCCTACGGGCTGCCTTCCGCCACCGACGAAAATGCCTGGACCTCCTGCGGGATCGGGCAGGACGCCTGGGTGTTGGGTACCCGCTGGTATGCCGAGTTGCAGCCTGCCCTGCAGGAAGCAGGACATCACCTCCTGGTCGCCGATTATACGGCCAACGGAAAAGCCTTTGCCAGCAAAACGCCGGAACGCCGGCTTCCGCGCAAAGGCCGTCCCGCCTACGGGAACCTGTATCTGAACGAAGCGAAGGCCTCCCGGCGGGGTTTTGCGCTCGTCATCCCTGCAGCTACTCCCAGGTTTGTGTACATCAATCCCCATCTTTCTCCCCTGGAAACCGAACACATCGTGGTCAGCTACGGCAACCAAACCTATGACCTGGGCGAAATCCCCGGGATGACCCTGGCGGTATCAGAGTGAAAGACCTGTAAATCAGTTTCCACCTGCTTTTATCAGGGAAATCACCCGTACCGGGCTGGAAAGTCTATCGCCGGAAGGCTCGGGAATTCCTTATTTAACGGTCCTTCTGGTACTAACGGCAAGCCTGTTCCATGCATTGATGGTCACCACTGCCATGATAATCTGTGCAATGTAATTTTCGTCAAATAGCGCTTCCGCCTGCCGATAGGTCTCGTCGCTTAACCCGTTCTGGCTGATCAGCGTCACCTCTTCGGTGATGGCCAGAATAACCCGCTCTTCCTCAGTAAACAGTTCGGTCTCCCTCCAGGCGTTGAGCAAAAAAATCCGCCGGGAAGTTTCACCTTGTTTCAGTGCGTCGGCAGTGTGCATATTAATGCAGAATGCACAGCCGTTGATCTGGGAAGCCCGTATTTTGATCAGCTCCAGATGTGTCCCGGAAAGCCGGGAATTTCTTAAATAGCCTTCCAGGCCCTGCATGGCCTTGTAGGCATCAGGCTCTGCCTCCGGTATATTTACCCTGTTTTTCACTTTCATCTGTTTGTTTTCAGTTTAGATTTTCAGGTCGGATGGAATTCGTTGTTTGTTCGTTTTTCAAGCTTGCCATACCGAATTCACCCGGCCACCCGTATTTCCTGCAGCTGCCCGGTTAGCAATTACCCGAATTGCTAACAAGTCCATCTACTTTGCAAATTTCGTTAGTACCAGGGAGCCGCTAACAGGACACCATTCTTTTTACCACCCTCTCTGATTTTTACGGCACTGCTTCGCACCCGGCCTTTACCTCGCCAGCACTTTTTCAAAGGCTCTCCTAGCGCCTCCCCGCAGCGTTACTTCCCCGCAATAGGTATACCCGGCTTTTTCAAATACCCGGAGCATGCCGGCATTGTCAAAATTGGTGTCGGCCCTGATGCTGTATACCTGCCACCTGCGTGCAAGCTCCCCGATATGGTGCAGCAGCCGCAAAGCCAGGCCCCTGCCCAGGTAATCTTCCGAGACGGCAACCCTGGAAATACCACGAAATCGCCGTTGGTGAGCCAATTGCCCCTGATACCGGCATAGGCAGGCTCGTCGTTTACCATAACGGCGCAATAGCCGGCAGGGATGCCATCAGCCGTCAGTACATAGCCGGCGCCTTTTTCTATGTCATTTTCAATGACTGCAGGATTGGGGTACCCGTCCTGCCACTGGTCGCTGCCGTCTTCCTTTCTTCGCCGGATGGCGTTTTCCAGGATTTCCCAAATCTGCGCCAGGTCTTCCTTCCCGGCTTGCCTGAATGCATAATCCATAACCTCTGTTTTTACTGCCTGCGTCATCATATTATGAAATGCTAAGGCACCCCGGTTCCGATCTCCTGTCTCCCACCTGAAAATGCAGTTCCGGAGACGTTGTGATCCGGAAGCTGTGAAACCCGGACAATTCTCGCTTCCGAACAAAAGCAAAAATGCGCTTGCTTTTTCAGCAAACGCATTTTCAAAGTGACCAGAAGGAG
>JBEBSO010000045.1:0-12128 GCA_040394275.1 Telluribacter sp. | reverse complement strand
AGTGGACAATGTTCCAGAACTTACGCAGGTCGCCCGGTTCATAGATATTGTACAGTTTGGCGGTAACACGCATAACGGCGTCTGCTCTCCCGGTGGCCGAACCATTGGGAGAAGCGGGCCCATCGTGCCACCCACGGCCAGTGACCCGTATAAATGCATCCAACGCATTGCCCCAGAATTCCACCTCGAAAAGGCTTTCCCTGATATCGTACTGATCGGCGGCGAGCTTGATAAAGATGTCGGGGTAAGAGGGGTTCATTGCGTGAGCGGCGGCCTGATCCTCCATGACCATTTTCGCCCATTTTTTTACCTCCGCATAACGGCTTTCGTCTTTCAGCGGGTGACCGGCCATGTGCAGGTTGACCCTGGCCAGCATACCTCTTACAGCGGATTTGCTGACAGCACCGCCGAAACCGAGCGAATTGATGGAGGGAACCAGCGGCTCAGCTGCTTCCATATCGCTAACGATCCGGTCGTACACTTCCCTCACGGAGTTTCTCGGCAGGTCCACGTCTTCGATGGATGCGGTCGGCTCGGTTTTGACCGGCACGCCCCCGTAGTATTGTACCAGCATGAAATAATAATATCCTCTCAGGAAAAGGATTTCTCCCCGGATCTTATCCCTTACTCCCTGGTTGATTTCCGGGTTACGGTCCAGGTTGGCCAGTACCGTATTGGCGCGGTCGATCCCGTCATACAAACCTTTCCACAATGCCGTACATATCGCATCTGCAGTAGAAAAGGCATAAGACCAGGGACCGGCCGTGCTGCCCGTTTGATAAAAACCCTCATCGGCTACCCATGCATAGGCATAATTTGCATACGTTGCGTATAGCGCCGCACTTCCCAGCGTGTTGTAGACGCTCATCCGGGCATAGTTGAGGTGGGCTTCCGTCTGGTAGTAATTTAAAGGATTCAGGAAGTCGGTAGGTCTTGGCGCTAACACTTTATCGCAGGAGCCCAGGCAGAGCATGGCCGCCAGCGCAAGAAATGAATATATCTTTTTCATTTTCGGATAATTTTAGGAAATATTTAAAATGACGCCTTTACACCCAAGGTGAGCGTGCGCGCCTGCGGGTAGCCCGAGAAGTCAAACCCCGGGGAAAGGACCCGGCTGGGAAGCGTGGAAACTTCGGGATCCAACCCGGAATAGTTGTGCCAGGTGAGCAGGTTCTGGGCCGAAGCGGAAAGCGTCAGGTTGGTCAGGTAGAAGCGGTTGATCCAGTTGAGCGGGAGGGCGTATTCCAGCGCCACCGTTTTCAGGCGCAGGAAGGAGCCGTCTTCCACGACTTTGGAAGAATAAAAACCGGTGGGACCCTGGCCTCTTGTCCGGTAATGTTCATTGGTCGGGTTTTCGGGGGACCAGCGGTTTATGTAGGAAGCGAACTGGTTTTGCAGCAGGAGTCCATGGCTGGTCCCTTCCATGGCCATGCGGTTGGCATTGTAGATATGGTTACCATAGGACCATTGGAAAAATACGTTAAGGGCCAGCCCTTTGTAGCGGAAGTTGTTGTTAAAGCCGCCGATGTGCAGAGGCTGCCCGCGCCCGATAATGGCCAGGTCATTGTCTGTAATGTCCAGATCGCCGTCCAGGTCCCGGTATTTGATATCCCCGGGCTGTATGGTGTTGCGCAGGGCTCCATTGGCAGTTACATTATTTTTCAGGATATATACGTCCGGGGACGGGTTGTCGAAATCCTCGTACTGGTAGTTGCCCTCCCAGATAAGGCCCATGATCATGCCGGCAGGCTTCCCGACCTCAGATATATAGAGGGGCTTGTTGAACTGGGAGGCATACCGGCCGTTGGCCATGATGCTCTGCTGGCCGCGGGCGAGGGCCATGATCTTGTTCTGGTTGAAGGCGATGTTGAAGCTGCTGCTCCAGCCGTAATCTCTGTGCTCGATGTTGACCGTATTCAGCGTAAATTCCAGCCCGCTGTTTCTCAGCTCACCAATGTTTTTGGTGGCGCTGCCGAAACCGGAGGAGGGGGGCAATTGGGCGTTCAGCAGGAGGTCGGTCGTGGTCCGGCGGTACAGGTCCACTTCCAGGCTGATCCTGTCACGGAAGGCGCCGACTTCATACCCGATATTGAAAGTGGTTACTTTTTCCCACCTCAGGGAAGCATTGCCTACACTGGACCGGTAAGTCATCCCGGTCGGCGTGTTGTTATTTAAAGAATACCCGTCTGCCACCTGGGTCAGGCCGGCCAAAGCAGCGAAATCATTTACCCGGTTGTTGCCGGTAGAGCCGTAGCTTACCCTGAGCTTGGAGGTGGAAACGAAAGGAAGCGCATTCTTAAAGAACTTCTCCTTGTCCATATTCCATCCCAACGCAAAGCTTGGGAAATAGCCCCATGGCTGGGGGAATTTAGAAGATCCGTCGGCCCGGTAGGTGAAGGTGGCCATGTATTTTGACATGTAGTTGTAGTCCAGGCGGCCGGCAAAGGACAGCATCGTGTTTCTTGATCTTGCTGAGCCCGGGTTGAAGGCAACACCCTGGTCGAGACCATCTATACCCAGCTCCTCGTTGGGCAGCAGCCGGCCGCCATACCCGTTGGTCTGGGTATTGACGCCGTTGTAGGCGAACAGCGCAAAGGCATCGATACTATGGTTTCCGAGCCTGGTGCGATAGTTCAGGGAATTTTCGTTGGAGAAGCTGTAGTTGAGGGTATTGGCAATAGACCCGTTGACACCGTTGACATTGCTGGAGTTGGCCGTACTTCCCTGGGAAGTCTTCGAATTAAAGAAGCGTTCGGCCAGGCCCGTGTTGTGGCGTATGCCCCCGGTGATTTTTAAAGTCAGCCCTTTGATAATGTCGTAGGTAAGGTAGGCGTTCCCGTCCAGCACATTGGTATTGTTGAGCTGGTGCTGGTTCTGCAGGTCAATAAAGGGATTGACACGGTAATCCGAAGTTGTCACCACTTCATCGTCAACGGGGTCGTCCACCAGGTCTACGGTTTCATCCGCGGCTATCGGGCGATATACCCAGGTTCTGTAAAGCACATGGGTGGTAAATCCGCTACCCGCACCGGCGGCGGTATTGATCACATGACCGGAGGTACCGGAGCCGCTGTAGTTGGCGACCACACCTGTTTTGAGCCTGGGGCTAATGGTTTGGTCCAGGGAAATCCTGCCGGAATAGCGGTGGGCGCCGGTGTTGATGATGACGCCCTTCTGATCGAAGAGCCCGACGGAGATGGAGTATTTGGTTTGCTGTGTACCTCCGCGTATGGCGATGTTGTACTGTTTCACCGCGCCGGTGCGAAAGACCAGGTCCTGGAAATTTACCCCTTTCACATTCCTGTAGTCTTCAAGAGTACGGTCATTTTTGAAATACGCCAAAGTACTGGGGGCCGTCGGGTTGAATTCCAGCTGGTATTTCAGGAACTCATAAGGCGACATCAGCTCCATTTTCCTGGGGTTAAACTGGTAGCCGTAAGAAGTAGATACATTGATGACGGGTTTGCCTACCATTCCGCGTTTGGTCTCGATCAGGACTACCCCGTTGGCGGCTCGTGAACCATAGATGGCCGTAGAGGAAGCATCTTTCAGGATACTGATGCTTTTGATATCGTCGGGGTTAATGGACTTGGGGTCAAGATCCTCAATGGGGAATCCGTCCACCACATAGAGTGGTGAGGTGCTTTGGGTAAGCGACCCGGCCCCCCGGATGACGATGCTTACGTCGCCTCCCGGCTGTCCGTCACTGGTAGATACCTGTACCCCGGCCACCCGGCCGGCCATGGCTTCTGCAAAAGAATTAACGGGTGCCTTGATCATGTCGCTCACGGCCACTTGCCCGACCGAACCCGTCAGGTCACTTTTGCGGGTGGTCCCGTACCCGATCACCACCAGCTCATCCAGGGCTTTGGTGTCCGCCTCGAGGGCGACACTCAAGGCAGAACGCGTACCGACCACGATCTCCCGGCGAATAAATCCTACATAGGAGAACACCAAAACGGCGCGTTCGTTTGGAACCTGTATTTCGAATTTCCCGTCGATGTCTGAGACCGTTCCCTGGGACGAACCTTTCAAAACGATATTCACGCCGGGGAGCGCGACACCCGATTGATCCGTAACGGTCCCGCTGACGCGTTGTGCGGGCAGCGGAACGTCCGGGATCCGGCTGACGGGGACTGCGCCCGGAGCCGCGTCCGGCGGGATTTCCCCGGGGACAGGACTGCTGTAGGCATCGGCTTTGTTTATTTCCTGCTCTTTTTTCCAGAGCAGTACCTGCCGTTTTTCGATCCGCCACAAGACGTCCGTTTTGGCAAAGAGGGTATTCAATACCTCTTCTACAGAGCCGGTCAGTTTGAGACTGACCTTCCTGGTGGTATTGATCTGGTTGTTATTGTAAAAAAAATGCAGCTGACTCTGCCGCTCGACCTCCCGCAATACCTGTTTCAGAGGGACGGACTGCATGGACAGGGTGATCTTCGTTTCCCGGGCAGGTGCATGACCCTGGCCCGGCAATGTCTGAAAGAAAAGTAAAACCAGTGCGAGCATACTCCTCCATTTATCGGTAAAAATACCTGCGCTGTAAAACGGGCAGAAGGTTACGGGTAAAAGATTTTTCATACCTTCGTATTGAATTGGTTTAAAAACTGATTTGATTATCGGGTGCCGCTTTGCAATCTTTGGCGAGATAAAGCGGCACCTTTTTTTGACTTTACTTACAACTCCCTGCAAGCAAGATCCGGTTGAGGTGTTATCTGTTCTTCAGGTTCAGGTACTGTCCGGGTTTTTTATTTAGTTGGATTCAATTACACAGGGAGCCTTCGAGGTTTATCTCGTTTCCGCGTTGCACGGCACGCACCCTGGTGGTTGTTTCCAGAAAGTGCAGCAGGTCGGCCAGGGATTCTTCGCCTATATTCATGCTGAAGCTGCAATCCAGCGACTGCTTGTCAGCTGTGATTTTTACATTGTACCATTTTTCAAGCTCGGGCAGGATCACCCGGATGGATTCTTCCTCGAACATGAGGTTGCCCCGGTGCCAGATTTGTTTTTCGGGAGAAGCCACCGAAGTGATTTTGGCCAGGGAGGCCGATTCCTTTTTGAATATGGCCTGCTCGTTGGGCTTCAGCTCGATTTCTCCCCGGGATCCGGTTGCATCGGCCAGGTTTTTCACAAGCACTCTCCCGCGTATCAGCGTGGCTTCGACGGTTTCCTCTCCGGGATAGGATTTTACGTTAAACGCCGTACCCAATACCTTGATTTCGATCCGGGAAGTTTTTACATAGAAGGGCCGCGACGGGTCGTGGGCTATGTCGAAATAAGCCTCCCCGTCGAGCAGGAGCTCACGGGTGGGGCCGGAGTTGCTGAAGGAAATGGCGGAGCTGGCATTGAGCGTAACCCGTGACCCGTCTTCCAGGATTACGGTGCGCTTTTGTCCTGCATGAGTTGTAAAGGTCTGGTGCGGTTTTTCCCGCAGCAGCATTAATCCCAGGGCGGCGAGGAATAGAATTCCGGCCACAGAAGCGGCCAGCGGCCAGGTGATCCTTTTGTAGAAGGGAATGCTTCCTGCTTCCATAGCCACCGGCTCTGTCGTCCGGATAGCGGCCTGCAGCCGGTGAAGGATTCGTTTGGATACCTCCGGGTCCATGGCCAGCTGCGAACGGAAAAGGTCCGCTGCTTCTTTATCCATTGCCTCTTCCAGGGCTTGTTCCCCCCCGGGGGTATCAAGGCTTTGAAGCAGGTGATAACGCTCCTCTTCACTGCATTGATCCTGCAGGTACTTTTCTATAAGCGTCTTGATGTTGCCAGGGGTCTGTTTCATTTTTCTGCCGTTGTTATTCTTAATACATTTAAGGCGGAGAAAAGACATGCTGGCGGTGCAAATTTTTTTTGTCAGCACCGGTACAGGGGGGACGGGTCAGGTCCAGCTGAGCAGGATGACAATCCAGATATCCAGGGGAATGCCGCTGTGCTGCCGTACAAAATCCCGTACATGGCGATGGGCTTTGAAGAGATGATCTTTAACCGTTCCTTTGGAGATACACAATGCCTGGGCGATCTCGTCAATGGGCTTATTTTCCAGGCGGTACAAACGGAAGATTTTTTGTCGCTGGGCGGGCAGCTGTACAATAGCCTCCTCCACGAGCCTTTCATAGTCGGCGAAGACGACGGCATCTTCGGTATCGGAACGGGAGTAGTCAAATGCCGTTTGTATTTTATCGAACGCTTCATTCCTCCATCTCTGCTCCCTTACGGCACTGGACAAAAGATTAAGGACCTGGTTTTTACATATTTTGGTAAGGTAGCTTCTGAGCGGAAGAGCCGGGTTTATTTTTTCTCTCCCTTTCCATAATTTAAGGAACACATCGTGCACGACTTCCTCCGACATTTCCGGAGATTTCAGAAATTTCAGCGAAAAATGGTACAGAAAGGCATGATACCGCTCGTAAAGTACGGTAAAGGCCTTTTCATCGCCTTCCCTGACAAGCGCCGCCAGGGTGTCGTCATTTTGATGGATTGCCATTGGGTTTAAAAAAAACAAACTTATTATAAAATAATGATAGTTTGTCGGGCAAAATGAAAAACAACCCTGCGGGCCGGAGACATTCCGGGAGGAAGAATGCCCCCCCGGAGGCAGATCATTTATTTAACGGTAAAGAACTCCGGTCTTCAGCTCATGGCTTCAGCTTGTTGGCTGTATAGCAAACGAGCTTGTTGGCCAGGGGGATACCGTCTGCCGATACGATGTTCTGGAGACGAAGCTCGTAAATAAACCCCGGCTTCATATCTCCCAGCTTCACCGACACTTTTTTCCCGTCGGCGGAAACGGCCAGGCTGCTGACCTCCAGCGGTTCTACGCCGAACTGGTCTGATCCGTATTTTTTGTGGTATTCGTAGTAGTAGCGCCTGAACTGGAAATTGGCAGGCCGGCCGGCGACGGACTTGTCGAGCGGCCGGGTAAAGGTGAGGTCAAAGCCGTCCCTGGTCAGGTTCATGCTGTACAGATCGACCGGCTGTTCCCCTGTAAAAACGATACGCTGAATCCCCTGCGCACCGGCCCATCCCTGGTCACTTTGTCCTGTCCACAGGCTTCCGTCGGGGGCAAAGGCCAGCCGGTTGTTTCCTTTACGCAACCCGTTGGCGTCCAGGAACGGGATACAGGCTCCCTGGATACTGCCGCCGACTTCCTCCAGCATGACACGGACAATTCGCTCGGTATTCATCTCGCCGACGAAGATCTGCCCGGCAAACGGCCCGAATTTTCCCCTGGTGGGGTCTGCCAGGGGCTGGGTGGGTGAATTGGCCATGATCCCGTGCGGGAAGAACACCGAAGGAAGCGTCCGTATTTTCTTCAGCTCTTCTACCGGCAGCTCCATGGGGTTGCCTCGGTCCCAGTTCCGGGTCCAGATGAGGCTGGCCGGGTGTCCGTAAAACCTGCCTTCCTCGACATGGTAGAGGGTGCTGGTTCCGACCCAGTCTCCCTGGTTGTCCGTGACGAGCAGGTTTCCTTTCAGGTCGAAGCCCAGGCCGTTCGGCGAACGGAAGCCGCAGGCATAAGGATGCAGCTTCCCGTCAGGCGTAAGCTTCATGATCCACCCGCGATAGGGGACCGGTGAAAACATCTGCTTGGGTGAGCGGGAAGAGGTGTCCAGTTTTCCCCTTACTTCGGGCTGTATGCCGCCGCCCGGCGAGGAGCAGTTGAGCCCGATGAAGAAATTGCCTTTGCTGTCTTTTACGGGGCCATAGTCAAACTCGTGGTAGTTGCCGGTAAGGCCGAAATTGTCGGTGACCGTTTCGAAAAGGTCTGCTTTGCCGTCGCCGTCCGTGTCTTTGACGCGGGTCAGCTCGGGATACTGCATAACGAGGATTTCGGAGTTGCTGATGACGTATATACCCAGCGGATCCTGCAGGCCTTTGGCAAAAAGCCTCCATTTTTTTGTGGCCGGGTTGTAGATCATGATTTCACCCCTGCGGAATCCTGCGATGAGGTGTCCGTTGGGCAGGAAAGCGATGGCGCCGGTCTGGGCGGTAAGGCCGTCCGGCGTAGGGATATCTTCTACCAGGTAAGGAGGCTTGCGGTCCTTACCGGAGTCGGGGTATTGCGGGAAAAGAGCGATGATGCTGAGCAGCAGCGTCGTTAAGATCGTTTGCATCGGGTGCTTTCAATTATTTTTTAATCATGGAGATGGTAAATTTCCTGGCTTGTGCAGCCGGGATGACAAGCGTCCCGGCTTTCCAGCTCCCGGCAGAAGATTTATATTCCATTCCGTCTGCTTCATTTCTGGTAAATTTTACGGGGGCTTTGGCCTGCGGTATCCTGAAAACACGGACCAGCCCCTTCCCGTCAGGATTTTCCCGGATCAGCTCGTAGACATCCGTGCCGTTGACGGTATAATGAAACTCCGGGTAGTCTTTCAGAAGCTTATATCCTTTAAAACGGATTACCGGCGGATCTCCAGCGCTGCCGATCCGGATAGGGAAGGGAGTATCGTCGGTGAAAAAGACATCACCCAGTACCTTTGCCTGTGCATCTCCCTTGATGCTCCACCGCTTGCTGTTGTCGATGAAGCCGCCGCTCCAGGCATAGCGCAGGCGGCAGGGGCTGGCATCCCAGCAGTAGGAAACTCCTCCCGGCAGGGTAACCGCAATGGAAGCCGGGCTGGCGTCCGGCATCAGGATCCGGTAAAAATAGGGTGGTTCCTGTGTAAACGGGTGTGCCGGCGCTGCGTGATGGGCGTGACCGGATGCGGCTTTTGCTCCCTCTCTTCTGTTTTCAGGGATGTTGAGATCGCCGGCGATCTCAGGCATGGGCTTGTCCGTGACATACATCGCGCCGTACATGATGAACCCGTGCCCGGGGTAGGTGCATACATACGGATAGATCCCCGCCTGGGCGGGTGCGGTAAATTCAAGGGATTCGGCCTGGTGCGGCGTGACGATAGGCGTTGACCAGAGCACGGCATCGGAAACCGGCACATAATTCATTTCCGGTCCCTTTTCCCCAAGCTGAATGGCGGCTTCGACTATTTTTTCACGCATCCCGGGTTTGGTGACCACCAGGTTGTGATCCATGTCGTCGTCATTGGTCAGGACGATCCGCACTTTGGTGCCGGGCTTTACGCTGAAGCGTACCACATCAAACTGAAGCCCGCCTGTGGCTTTGATCTGTATTTCCCTGACGGCATCCTGGGCCCCGGCAGCCTGGAAGCACAGCACACATGAGATGAGAAGGAGTATTCTCCTGAAAGGCATCACTGTTGGATTGAAAAATTTCAACTTTAATTTTTGGGTGCCTAAGATCGGAGATTATTTGGTGAGATGTATGCCCGGTAAGGTTTTTTTTCTTCAGCCGCGGTTAAAGTTAAAGAAAGCCATCATGGCCCAATCCAGGGACAATGCCATCCGGGCGGTTGATCACCAGCGTACCGTGATGTGTGATTGTAGAAATCAAAACCAACCGGCTTACGCACCAGGACATCGGGCAACTGCAGATGTGCGGCTGGCTCAGGGGCGAGATCTGGTGGACAGGGGCGTTAAGACGGCAGTATCAACTGTTATTGAATGAGGGCCTTTCAGGTCCAGGAAAGGAAAGGTCTCCATTTTTATAGACTTGTCTTTTCCCGCACGAAAGGGAACAGGCTGTCGTGTAAACAGCGTTGTTTTCCCGTTCCGGCGGCTTACCGAATCGATCAGGAAGGCAGTGGTATGCCCGTCGGCATGCCGGACGATTGCCGTTTGTCCTGCCTTTGCCTGCAGCGTGCCATCTGCAATCAGGCTGCCTGCGCTGAAGCCGAGGAGGGGGGCCTCCTGTTTTTCGATGCTCAGCAGACGCGCCCCGGAGGCCCGTTTCCGGATGAGGCTTACCTGTCCGTGCAGCGGTACTTTCAGGCCTGCTATTTCCACCGTCCGTCTTTTTTCCTTATGCTGATACACGATATAATCGCTGCCGGTCCTGTGGTCTATGCGCAGGATCAAAAGACTGTCCTCTCCGGAAAGGTCCCTGACGCCGGTAATGCCTGGGGTGCCGTTGAAAGGAACGTGCACCGCCACGAACCGGCTTTTTGCACCTTCGGACCGTATGATCAGCCCGCTTCTTAAAAAGTTGTCCAGGATGCCCTGGTCTTCATCGGCCTCCCGGACGCTCCAGGATTGTACCTTGTAGATCATGTGTTTTTTGCCGAGGGGAATCCAGCTCTGCAATCCCAGGCGGGGATTTGACGTATAGCGGAAAGCGGATCTGACCAGCCCCGATGCAGGGGCGGCTTCCACCTGCCTGAAATGCCCGTATGCCCAGTAGTCCTTCCAGATCAGCTCGTATTGGCCCTGCTCCTGCAGCACTTCAAAAGGAGTGCCGGCGGGGAGCATCGACTTTAGGGGCGCAAAAGGCAGCCCGGAGGCCTTCGGACCGGAGACATCCAGGGTTTGCCGCTCGTCGGCGCTTCCGTGCAGGATCCAGTCATGCTGTTTCCCGCCGGTCACATGAAACAAATCCACTACATAACAAGTACCCGTATTCGCCTGCACGCTGATAAGTGTTCGCCGGTAGTCGTTTGTAAGGCCCGGGTATACTTCGTCTGCCCGGGCCTCTGCGACCTGGAAATCCGGGTGCTCCGTGTTGTGCAGCAGCAGATCGCCGAGGCCGGCCCTGGGCGATGCGCTATAGTGGCGCTGGCTTTTGCCGTCTACTACCACGGTATTGTGAGCGGCAGTAGTCATGGTCCAGGCTCTTGCCCTGGTGTGGGTGTAGCCGATGTCGCTGACCATCTCTTTTCCATGCGCAAACAACAGTATTCCCAGGCTTCCGTAATGGTTATGGCCATGCCAGGCCGGATAGCTCAGGTGGGCCTGAAACTGCCTGTCGCCGGTGCCAAAGCCCAGCACGGCGTGCCCGGCGGCAGGCATCAGCCGGGGTTCCGAGCGCGTGATCGGTTCGGCCTGCCGATCGGTCCAGTGGGTATCGTTGATGGCGGCGTACCGGCCATCGGGGAGGCGATAGGCGGCATTGCCCTGCATGGCCCTGAACAGGTCGGGGTATTCCGTACGGATTTTTTCCGTGAGCTCTTCTTTCGTTAAGCCGGGAAATGCCCAGGTCAGAACAGACCGGAGCCCTCTTACGGTCTGGTCGTGGTAAGAAACCGTGGATTCCATATAGAGGCCATCGTAAGTAAACTGCTCCGCCAGGATTCTGTCCAATCCCGTGAAAGCGACCTTCAATAACTCCGGCTTGTTTAATACATTCCCGGCGATCACCTTTTTCGTCCACATGGACGGGTGTACATTGGTGATCGGTACTTTTTCATACGGATCCGTAAAGGCGATCATGCTGTCGAAGAAGCCTTCGATCAGCTGCCGGTCGGGAGCCGATAGCACCTCTGTTCCCCGCAACTGATCGTAAGCAAGCACCAACGAGCTGGAAAGATCGTGGTAGCCCCACCAGCTCCATTTGGTGAGCTCAATAAAGTAATAGTCAATATTTTCGGCGGCCTTTTTATAGGCGGCGTCATCTATAAAGACTTTCTCCCGCCCGGGATAATCATACGTAATAATATAGTCGGGATACACCTCGGCAAAACGCTTCAAAATAAGGGCAGCTCTCCGGCCGTATTCTTTATATTGACCGGGGCCGGCCCTGTAGAGCCTGGCCATGTTGTAGGCAACGCTTTCCATCATTACCCGCTGGTCGAACCATCTCCTCGCTTCGAACCAGTATTTTTTACCACCCGGGTCCTGGTAGTAGTGAAAGCGCTGGGTTTTGCCGGTGGGTGTCCTTACGTCGATGTGGCCATTTTCAGGGTAGTCGCTGTTGGGCAGCAGCGTCCCCGTATAGACGCATTTTACCCGGTCTCCGAGGGAAAGCTCCCAGCCCAGGTTGTTTTCCTGGGCGCCCCTGGTAGTTACAGGACTGCCGCTGAAATAGAACCCGCCCTGAGGTGGGACGAGTTTCAGCAAGTCGGCTTCGCTCATGGCAAGAAATGGTTCATACTGCCGGCTGAGCTGTGCGGTGTCCTGTATCGTTTGTTTATATACGGGTGTTTCCCGGTCCGCAGGATGGGATGAGGAAAAGGGAAAAAGAAACAAGGTGAGTAATGCCGTGATCATCGTTTAAGTAAGGTTTGTGAATATACCGTCCCAATCGCTTCGTGGCCGGGATGGGTCACTCCGCCGCTAACTCC
>JBEBSO010000044.1:0-12188 GCA_040394275.1 Telluribacter sp. | reverse complement strand
CGAAAGTTGTATAACCGAGATCTTCATAAAAGTACCCCAATGGACTATACATTTTCTTGTTTTTTCCATACATTTGTTTCGTTAGATCTTGGGTGATTTGACAAAATGAGCTCTTCATCTCCTTTTGTTCAGAAAGGAAATGCGCTGTCCGACGGTTGTCGGAATGGGCTTCACCGGGAATGTTGCAACCATTCCCGGTTTTCCCTGTATTTGTTCTGTTCGGAATTTTATCTCATAGGGTTCGTACGTTAAGGTTGATGATTTTTTGTCCGGCACCCGCCTCCCGACAGCAGGATGGTGCTTCCGGTGATCTCGTACCGGGCGTTCAGCACGGCTCCGATGATTTCGATTTTCCCACGCAGGTTGTCTGAAGAGAGATCCGCCGTCACGGGACATTCCAGCATGCTGTCATTGCTCAGCGTGATTTCCACTCCGTATGCTTTTTCCAGCTTTTCCAGCACTTCGGAAAGGGGAGTTTCGTCAAAGTCGAATGCCCCCGGTTTCATAAACTCCTCCTGGTTGGCTACGATAACCGGGTTTTCGACGAGACCGGTGATGTAATGATTGCTGTTGTTGAAAAAAATTACTTTTTTATTCGGCGTGAGCACGATACGGCTTTCACCGCCTTCTTTTTCCCTGCTCTTATTCCCGGATAGCCCGGATTTTTCCACCATTACTTTCCCGGTTACTACCGCTACCTCCGTACCGCCGCTTTCGGCGATCGACCGGATGCTGAAGCTGGTCCCGAGCACCCTGGTCAGCACGGCGCCCGAATAGACCATAAAGGGGCGTTTCTGGTCTTTGGTGACGTCGAAAAACCCATCGCCCTTCAGGTATACCATCCGGGATTCCCGCTCAAACCGGTGGGGGTGCCATAACGTGCTACCGGGGCCGAGCGTGACGGTGCTCCCGTCGTGCAGCACAAGGATCCGTTCCCTGCTTTCGGTATTATGCACTTCTACCCATCCCGTCTTTCCGAGCGCAGCTATTTCCGGCGGCAATGCCGGCGTATCCCGGGTATTGTAGACCCCGTAGAAAATGATCCCCATCACCAGGAGCGCGACCGCTGCTCTCCGGAAAATATGTCCCTGCAGCCGGAAAGGCTGCCCCGGGAGCGTATGCCCGGTAGCTTCCTGCTTTTTGTCGGAGATGCCCGACCAGATCCTTTCCCTGATTTCCTCGCGGCTGTTTTGTTCGGCAGGCTCTTTATGTAGGGTATGATACCACACATCCATTACCTCCCTGACACGGCCGGGGAGCGCGCCGTCCCTGTATCGTTTCAACAGCTTGATAAATCCTCTTGTCGACATGGGTTTCCCGGTTAAAATCATACACAAGTCGTTTCCCGCCGCCCGGCACCGCAACAGTTTATGATAAATATTTGAATTGTTATATCCGGTGAAATAACGGCAAGCGAAGGAAGAATAGCTTATAAGGTGCCTCAGGCGGGGGATTCAAAACGCTGCCTTCCGGGAAAAAAGGGTAATCCTGTAATGAAAATAAATATAAATTCTTTGAAATGTACCAATGTATTTCCGACCGGCAGCCGGGCTCACAGGATGTAGAGCTGTGTGCTGATCATGAGTACAAGAAAATCCTGCAGGTAGATTTTCATGGTTTTCAACGCATTCGTGATGTGGTATTCAACCGTGCGCACCGGGATATCGAGCAGGGTGGAAATTTCGCGGGCGGTCAGCTGGTTGAGGCGGTTGAGCGTAAATATTTCGCTGGTTTTTTCGGGCAGCAGGCTCAATCCTTCGTGGATGGCCGAATACAGTTCTTTGTAAGCGATCTCTTCTTCCGCATCCAGCTTCTGGCTGTCGGTATACAGGTGGAGCCGGAAAGATTGCTCATGATACTTCCGGACCAGCCCGGCCCGGATGGAATCGATGACCCTGTTTTTGGCGGCCCTGAAAAGATAGGAGTCGAAACGTTCTATAATCAGGTGATCACGGCGCTTCCACAGGTCGATAAAGATATCCTGGACGATCTCTTCGGCGGTTTCCTGGAGTCCGACCTTGTGTACTGTGTAGTCGTAGAGCCTGTTCCAATAACGTTCATACAGCATCTGGAAGGCATGTTCATCCCCTTCAGCCATCAGCTGTAACAGTGCCGCATCGGTAACAACTGTTCCTTGCATAAGCGTACCCGTCTAGGTGATCTATCCTGCAATAATCCAGATAAAATGACAAAAATGCAATCATTAACCCTATTCCGGTTCATTATTTTTCAAAACGGGGACGGCCGCGGCGGCTCCTCATGTGCCGGGAACCGGCCGGCCCGGCAAAGAAAAAGCCCCGAAAAGTACCCGGAGGGGCATTTTCGGGGCGAATAAATTCCCGTCCCGGGCGCAATGATTGCCCGGGACATCGCCGTGTAGTTTTTTCAGAACCAGCCCGGGTTTTGCGTCAGCGCGGGGTTGAGGACAATCTCGGACATCGGGATGGAATTCAGGTAATCCCTGTCGGGCTTAAACCGGTACCCGTTCGGAAGCGCGTTCTTAAAAGGATCCAGGAACCCGTCTTCATCCACGCTGAAAGGATTGACTTTGATCTGGCTGGCTTTAAACCCTTTCGGGCGTTTTCCGATGATCAGCTGGTTGGCTGCGGCCCAGCGGGCGATGTCGTTCCAGCGGAATCCTTCCAGCGCGAGCTCGACCCTGCGCTCCCGCCTGATTTCGTTGATCAGCGGCGAAAGCCCCGGGAAATCCCACTTCGGATCCGTTTCGATGCCGTTGATGACCAGGTTCGGCATCCCGGCCCTGTCGCGCAGCTTTTTGACGGAAATGTCTATGTCCTGCTGCGTAATCGTGCCCAGCTCGGCCTTTGCTTCCGCATAGTTCAGCAATACTTCGGCATACCGGTAAATGATCGCGGGACTCTGCTCGTACTGCTGCACGTGATACACCATGTTGGGGTTATATCCTTTCTGGATGATGTAGCCGGTCGGCGCGTTAAAATCCGCAGTCGAATTCAAACGGTCGTAGGCATCTTTCCAGGTCTGGCTGGTTCCGTTTGCAAAAATCTTCCAGGTTTCGGCAGGAGGAGCGATGGTCTGCGCAAATCTCGGGTCCCGGTTCTGTATTTCTTTGGTCAGATCACTGTATCCCATGAAAAGCGGGCTTTGCGAGATTGCTTTCCCGTCTGTGCAGAGGTAGGCATCGGCCAGCTCCTTGGTGAGGGTGTTGCCGCTCGGGGTCTCCATCCGGATGTTGCGGTCGTTGACAAAATCCACATCTCCCCTGGTCAGGTCATTGTTGTACTCTCTCCAGAACATCACTTCGGGATTGGACGAATAGTCCTGCAGGGCGAATAGGTCCTTATAATCGGAAGACGGCTTGCCGGTAGAGTAGATGTTGTACACGCCGGATTCCATCACCTTCAGGGCTGCTTCGGCGGCTTTGGCGAAGTATTTCTGGGGGTTGCCGCCCGCCGCGCCGAAAGGAGTATTTGCATGGTATTTTTCCCAGCTTCCCTCGAAAAGCGCGACCCGGCTCTGAATCAGCAGCGCCATCCATTTGTTGACACGTCCCGCCCCCTTGGTCTTGTCAGTCGTCAGGTAAATGGCGGCGGAGTCGAGGGAGCTGATGATGTGATCGGCCACGACGTTCCTGGCGTCTCTGGGGTTGTACAATTCGGGGGAGCTTGTGCCCAGTACCTTGGTGATCACCTGGATGTCCCCGTAGGTCTGCAACAGCGAATAGTAGATCAGTGCCCTGAAAAAATACGCTTCTCCCAGGTATTGCTGGTAGTCCTTGAGGCTGTAGCTCTGTTCTACTTTTTTGTAGTTTTCAAAAAAGTAGTTGATGCTCCTTACGTTGCCGAAGCCGATGCTTCCGCTGGTCGCGATTGTCCGGGTACCTTCCAGCCGCTGGTCCGGCGCCTGGGCGATCTGGTTGTCGCTGCCCCGGTCGCTGCCGTGGTTGGCGTATTTCGGGAAGAAAGTACTGCTGTAATACTGGTTGACGTACGCCCGAAGGTCATTGGGGGTTTTGAAGTAGTCGGGCGAGGTGACCGCGTCAAGCGGCGTTCTGTCCAGGAAGTTTTGGTCGCATCCGCTTAAAGCCAGAAGCAGGATGACGAGATGAAATATTTTAAATCGTTTCATGAGCATATATGTCAGAGCGTTAGATTTATTCCGAAGGATAGCGTACGGGAAATGGGGTAGATGACCCCGCTGGTGAGGTACCCGCCGTATTTGGGATCCGAGGCAAAGGCCGTTTCAGGATCGAAAATCTTTGGAAGCCTGGACAGCAGGAGCAGGTTTTCCCCGGAGAAGTATATTCTTGCCTTCTGTACTCCCGCTTTGTTCAGTATTTTCCCCGGAATCGTGTAGCCCACCTGGAGATTCCGCAACCTCATGTAGGCGGCGTTGAGCAGGTAGCGTGACTGCACCTGCCTGTTTTTATTCGTCTCTGCAGTAAAATAGGGCCTTGCGAAATAGGCGTCGGTATTCGGTCCGAGAATATTGGTTTCGTCCGCGGGCCGCCAATAGTCCAGATTCTGCGAATTTTTATAGAGACCGGAGGAGCCCCAGTTGCTGGTCAATCCCCAGAAGATCGTCGAATTGAGATCCGGGTAGTAGTTGCGCCTGGCTACTCCCTGCCAGAACATGCTCACATCTACCCCCTTCCAGCGCACCCCGCCGGACAGGCTCAGGTTGTAGCGGGCGGCGTCGTTGCCGATGACTTTCAGGTCGCCGTGATCGGCCAGCGTTCTTTGCCCGTCGTTGATTACGTTGTCGTTATTGAGATCCTTGTATTTCATATCGCCAGGGCCCCACCGCGCATAGTACTTGGACTGGTCGGCCATGTTTTCACCGGCGGACCGGATCAGCCCGTCGCTCTCAAACCCCCAGATTTCTCCCAGCTGCTTGCCGTCGTACCAGGTATCGATGACGCCTTTGTCGTTCCGGTACCTGATGATCTTGGACTTGCTGTCGCCGAGGCCTAATTTTATATCGTAGGAAAGGTTGTTGGACAGGTTGTCTTCCCAGCTCAGCAGCAGCTCGAAGCCGTTGGTTGACATTTTGGCATTGTTGCTCTGCGGCGTAGAAGCCCCCAGCACGTAGGGGAGGGTAACCGTTGGGCCCAGCATGTCCGTTGATATCCTGTTAAACCAGTCGAACACCAGGTTGAGGCGGTTCCGGAGGAAGCCCGCATCGATCCCCACGTTCAGCGTGGTAATCGTTTCCCAGGTGAGGTCGTCGCTGATCAGCCCCGGCGCCCGCGCAAAGGCAGGTCTTTCCTTGTCAATGATCCATTTGAGCTCATTGGTGACGGGTATGGTGGACAGGTAAAGATAGTTGGCTACGTTTTGGTTGCCCAGCGAGCCGTAGGAGCCGCGTATTTTCAGGGTGTTTACATAGGGGTCGACCGCCGCCCAGAAATCCTCCCTGGATATATTGTACCCGGCGGACGCCGACGGGAAAAAGCCCCAGCGCGATTCTTTGGGGAAGCGGGAGGATCCGTTGTAGCGCGCGCTCAGCTCCAGCAGGTATTTTTCGTTGTAATTGTAGTTCAGACGACCGAATATCCCCTGCGTGGCCCAGTGATAAATCTCGTCGCGAACGGTCTTTTCGCCGAGCGCGGTGTTGATGGACGGCACCGCGTCGGTAATCAGGTTGGAGGCGGTCGCATTGATGCCTGAGAAATGCCGGAGCTCCTGCTCGTAACCTATCATCGGCTTAAAGTAATGCCCGTTTACGGTAGCTTCGTAGGATGTCGTGGCATTGATGAGGTTGTAGGCATTCTGAGAAAAAGCGGAAGTGTAGGTAGAGGCGGGTTTGCCGATGTTTCCGAGCTGCCCGTTACCCAGCTCGACCCACACCGGGTGGGGATTCGTGGCGTTCCGGCTTCCGATCAGGTTGTAGTTGTAGGAAAAATTCGTCTTCCAGCCTTTCACCGGTTCCACCTCGGAACCTAACGTGATAAAAAAGTCGTTCACTTCCGTTTTATCGCGCCCCGAGCTTTGCAGCAGCCTGACCAGCGGACTCTGGATAGACCCGTTGATGTTGTAGAAAGGCATCATAGGGGCAAACATGATGATTTCCCGGAAAAAATGCTCCCTTCCCACCGTGGTCTCGCCGAGCGGGAAATCGGTTTTTCCCTTGGCGTATTTCAGGCTCGAGTTAAAGCTCAGCCAGCTGTTGATCCTGGAGCTGAAATTGGTCAGGAAGTTGTACCGTTGGTAAGAGTCGTTGCCGTAGGCGTACATACCGGGCATATTGACGTAGCCGCCCGAAAGGAAGTACTGGGTCTTGTCGTTGCCGCCGGATACGTTCAGGTTGTGCTTTTGGCTGAAAGATACGTCTTTGATCAGCACATTGGGCCAGTCGTAGTTGGCATTCCCGTTGCGTCTGCCGGCAAAGACATTGTCAATGGGGTTTTCCGGGTCGTATTCGTGCGGGAAAGTACCGTCTATATAGCCCTTGATGCGGACCATCTGCTCGTTGCTGTAGACAGGCGTCAGTCCCGCGTTCGCATTGGCCTGGTTGTATGCGGTGGCCCAGGTGTAGGAGTCGATAAAGCCGGGCACCTTCAGCGGTGAAGCAAACGACAGGTTATTGCTGTATTGAATGCTTACTTTCTCTCCTTTTCCTCCTTTTTTCGTCGTGATCAGGATGACACCGAACGGGGCCCTGGAGCCGTATATCGCCGAGGCGGACGCATCTTTCAATACGGAGATGCTGGCAATGGATTCCGGGTCTACATTGTTGATGTTCATTTCCACCCCGTCTACCAGCACCAGGGGCGCGCTGCTTCCCTGGATAGATCCCGTGCCGCGGATATTCCAGGAGCTGGTCGCCCCGGGCTCACCGCCGCGCATTCCCATGGTGATGTTGAGGTTGGGGGAGGCACCTTTGACGAGGTCGGCGACGTTGTTGGCAGACCTGTTGGCCAGCTTGTCGCCGGATATCACGTCAACGGAGCCGGTAAGGTTGACCTTCTTCTGGGTGCCGTACCCGATCACCACCACTTCCTCCAGCGCCTTGTTGTCGGGGTTAAGGACAATATGGATGATGTCCCGGTTCCGCACCTGCTGTTCCTGGCTGATATAGCCCACAAAAGAGAATACCAGCATCGTATTTTCATCGGAAATACTGATGGAAAATTCCCCGTTTGAGTTCGTAATCATCCCTTGCTGGGTGCCTTTGACCAGTATGCTTACTCCCGGGAGGCCGTTTCCTGTCTCGTCGGTAACCCTGCCGGTTATACGTCTGTCAGGAAGGTCGTTCTCCTGGACCGGTGCGGGCAGGGTAGGCAGCTCCCCGTCTGCTTTCCTGTTTTTCCGGAGGACGACCTGTCCCTCTACCACCAGGAAAGATACGTCGTAAGGAGAAAGCAGCTGGGTAAGAATGGTTTCCAGCGTCTGTCCTTTGTAGTGGCCGGATACACTGCTGCGCTTCGGTAAAATGGCCGAATTGAAGGTGATATCCACTTTTGCCCTTTCGCTGAGCTGCAGGATAGCCTCCGGTAAAGTCGCTTTTTCAAAAGATATAGATATCCTTTTCTGCAACATTTCCTGTGCTGTAACGTGTGCCATGGCCATCCCGGTCAGCAAAATCGTCATCAGTATCTGAATACCTGTTATTCGCATAATTTTCAACCAGTAAGGTTGTAGCTGTATCGGTTTTTTCATACATTTAAGTGTTTTTTTGAAAAAAATAAACAAACAGTTCCCTTTCTCTTTCCACAAAAAGAGATGCTTGACAGGGGGCAGTCCGCAGGCTGGTGGTGGTCCTAACACTATCAGCCTGTTTTACTTCCGGATGGAATTGATCGAGTGCTTTTCTATATCATGAAGTCGAAACGGTTAAAGTTTAACTAATTATTACAGCCTAAAGAATTGACGATGACGATTCCTTCTTCGATCTCGAAAGAAGTGCCCGGACCGATCGTTTCGCAGATAACCCGCAATTTTTCAAACAAGGGTTTGTCTTTCAGGGTGGCGGTCAGCGAGCAGTTGGCCAGGGTTGCCTTATCTGCCCGGATGGCCACGCCGTAATCCTGGCTGAGCCGGGCAAAAATATCCATGACCGGCACTTCTCTGAACCGGTACTCGGCGGATGTCCTGGGTATATTTCTGACGACCGGCCGGCTGATATCCGGGGCTGGCACGGCAAAGGCCCGGAGGCTCCGGTCGAAGGTGGTTTCCTCGTTTTCTTTTAATGCAACCGACCCGGCGGCCGGATCTTCGGCGTTGGTTTCCCCGCTGCCGGCGGCAGACACGGCGACCTGGCCTGTTTTTACCGAAACCATAAACCGGGGATGATCCGAATAGGCCTCCACCATAAAGCTGGTTCCCAACACCCGGGTGATCATCTCGTTGGCATGGACCAGAAACGGCTGGTCGGGATTTCGCGTCACCTCGAAAAATGCCTTGCCTTCCAGAAATACATCCCGGTTGCCCGTGCCGAATTCCTCTTTATAAACGAGCGAGCTTTTGGGATACAACAGGACGGAGCTTCCGTCGGACAGCGCGATCGGGATAAGGATTTTCTTACTGTTGACAACTTTCCGGAGCGATCCGTCGGAAGCGAGTGCGTGATCCTGCGGGGCAGCGCCTTTTCCGGACGTGCTGACCCAATAGTACCTGGCCGCCGTCAGCAGCAGGACGAAAGAGGCGGCTACGGCCAGGTACCACCCGATTTTGCGCCTTCCGGACCGGTTGTGGTCCGGGGCGGGCATGGCCCGGCGGGGGATATCGTCCGGCACGGGAAGGCGGTCCCGGACCTGTATCCTGGCGTGAATGGATTTTAACAGTAAGGCTGATCTCTCTTCCGGCAGAAGACGGACTTTTTGTTCGAGCAATCTCCGGTATATTTCATAGTACCGGAGCGACCATTCGTCTTTATTTTCGTGAAGCCACTCAAAGAAAAAGGACTCTTCCGCAGGAGTGATGGATCCTTCTACCAGTTTCTTCAGCAAAGCCTCAATGTTTTCCATGTATTTCTTCTGCATTGTTTTGCATAAATACTCCAAAGCAGAAAATAGGATGGGTGCGGATCGTAAAAAAAACTAATTTTTTTGCGAAATATAACTACAAACACAAAAAAAGCAGGAGCGCCAGCTCCGTGCCCGCGTAGCGCAGGTGGTTCTCAAAGAGGTGGTTGCGTACCGTTTTATGGGCAATTTTCAGGTGGTCTTTTACAGTATGGACGGAAAGCTTCATTTCAGAGGAAATTTCGTCGACGCTTTTTCCTTCGAAACGATACATTTTGAAAATTTCCTTCTTCCGGAGCGGAAGCAGGTCTACGGCGTCGTACACCAATTGAAGCTTTCGCTCGAAATCTTCTTCGTCGATGTCCGATATATCCGTCTGCTCCTCCCGGCTTCCCGATTCGCTGAAGCTCCTGTCCTTACGCAGTCTTTTGAGACAGCTCAGCGACTTGTTAAAGCTCACGACAAAAATCCAGTTGGGTATCCTGTCGGGATCGAGCTTTTCCAGGTTTTCCCAGAGCGTCAGGAATACATCCTGCAGCAGGTCTTCCGCCAGACCGAGATCGTGCACCAGCTTGAGGATATTTCCATATACTGCCTGGTGCAGGTCTGCGTAACACTGATCAAAATACCTGACTTTCTCCTGCGCGGAAAACTTGGTCTGCCGAGTTATCTTGCTGAGTGCAGGTGCTTTGTTCATATTACAAAGGAAAAGTTGTGCCCCCGGCCAGCCCGGGCGGAAGGCCCCGGCGGGGTATCGGCCTGGCTTCAGGAGTATACCAGATATAAAATTATGGATTTTATAATAAAAAATCAAAATATTTCGGGTATAAAGCGTAAATGCAACGGCTTTGCGGGGTTTCAGATTTTCCCGGTCCCGTTCCGTGGAGGAGCCATGCCGCTATTTCGGTGCCGGGCGCGTTAAAATCGGCCGAAAGTTTTCTTTCCGGCCGGGAATGCTTAAAATTGGGTCATTTTAGAATTGTACGTAAAAGAAGAAAATGCATATCAGGATCGGGACACGGGGAAGCAGGCTTGCCATGTGGCAGGCGTACCACATTGAAGGTTTATTGAACAGGGGAGGGATCACCACCGAAATTGTTCCGTTTGAAACGAAAGGAGATAAAATCCTGGACAGGTCGCTTTCCAAAATCGGGAGCAAGGGAGTCTTTACGGAGGAGCTGGAGGAAGCGCTGCGGGCGGGAGCTATTGACATCGCCGTACACAGTGCCAAGGATGTCCAGTCGGAGCTGGATCCGGACCTGGAGCTGATCGCTTTTTCTGCCCGGGAGCGGGTGAACGATGTCCTGGTCAGCGACCGGAAGGAGCTGTCGCTGGAAAGCAGCGGCCCGTTCGTCGTGGGAACATCCTCGGTCAGGCGGATCGCGCTGCTCAGGCACTACTACCCGAACATCAAAACCGTGGAGATGAGGGGAAACCTCCAGACGCGTCTCGGGAAGATGCGGGCGGGAGCATGCGATGCGTTGCTGCTGGCGTACGCAGGCGTACACCGGATGGAGTATGACGACCTGATTACGGCATTCCTCCCGCTCGAAAAGTTTACGCCGCCCGTCGGGCAGGGCTGCGTAGCGGTGGAAAGCTGTACGGACCTGCCGGCGGAGAAGCGCGCACGGCTGATCGCCCTGATCAACGACCCGGCCACCGAGCTATGCCTGAGAGCGGAGCGGGCCTTCCTGAAGCGTCTCGAGGGGGGCTGCAGCATCCCGGCTTTTTGCCTGGCCACGCTGGACGGGGAGACCGTCAGCATGCGGGCGGGTATCGCCGCTCAGGACGGTTCGGAGATGATCCGCAGGGAGCTCAGTTTTACCGGGGCCGGCGCCGCGGAGGATGCCGGGAGGCAGCTTGCCGGGCAGCTGCTGGAGGCCGGCGCCGACCGGATACTTTCGGCGATCAGGGGTTGAAATGCACCGTCCCGTATCGGCAGCGGCTCATTTTTTATAGATAAACCTCTGGATGGTATACAGGAGCTGGTCGGGGTTGAACGGCTTAACGATGATGTCGTCAAATCCCCATTCGCTGATGTTTTCCTTGCCGAAGGACAGGCTGGCCGTCAGCGCGATGATGGGGAGCGTCTCGCCCCGTTCGCGAAGCAGCGCGGTGGCCCGGTAGCCGTCCAGGACGGGCATGTGCAGGTCCATGAGGATAAGCTTGTGCCGGGTGCTGTCTAGCTTTTCGAGCGCCTCCTGGCCGTTGACGGCGATTTCCGAAATCGCTCCCCACCTTTTCAGGAAGCTCTGCACCACGAACACGTTCATGGGATTGTCTTCTACGATCAATATAGGTACGTTGAGCAGCGGCAGGCTGGGCGGCCGGTCCTTTTCTCCCGAACCATCCTGCTCCGGCAAGGCCTCCGCTTCCGAAAATGTCGGGAATGTCTGGGTAAAGAAGAAGGAGGAGCCCACATCGACGATGCTGTGCAGGTAGATCTGCACGCCCTGCAGCTCCAGGAGGCGCTTGGTAATGGCCAGCCCGAGGCCTGTTCCGCTGAATTTCCGGGAGGAAGAAGAGTCGACCTGAGTAAACTGGTCAAAGATAATCTTCTGCTTTTCCGGCGGGATACCTACGCCGGTATCCTCGACCTTAAAGTGCAGCGTCACTTCATCCTGTGAAGCGTTCACTACCTGGATGTCGAGCTTTACCCAGCCTTTTTTGGTAAATTTTACCGCGTTGTTGATCAGGTTGGCAATGACTTGCTTCGTTCTTTCGGCGTCCCCGGATACGTACTTCGGTATCCTTGGGTCGAGGTGCAGCTGAAGCTCGATTCCGGACTCCGCCGCCGCGTCGCGATAGGCGGCGATAATACTGCCTGCCATACTGGCGATGTCCATTTTTTTGCTCGTAAACCGGATCTCTCCCGCCTCGATCTTATTGAAATCGAAGATGTCATTGACGATGCTCAGCAGGTTGTTCCCCGACATCAGGAGCGTTTCCAGGTTGCTTTTCTGATCCGGCCGGGGATCGGAGCGGAGCATGAGGTGGGCGATTCCGATGACCGAGTTAAGCGGTGTTTTTAACTCGTGGCTGATGGTGCTGAGGAATTCGCTTTTGGCTTTCAGCCCCTTGATCGCATCTTCCTTGGATTTTTTGAGCGTAAATGCAAAGCGGTACGCCAGGATCAGGGACTGGAGGATCAGGAACAGCAGGTAGCCTACCGTAACGAGCACTTCCTGCGGGGCGACAATACCGAAGTATTCCAGGATGATCGCCACGAAAATGATCAGCAGCG
>JBEBSO010000043.1:0-12246 GCA_040394275.1 Telluribacter sp. | reverse complement strand
GGCCCGGAGCCTTGTCGAGCGACGGCCCCTCTCTCCCGCCTATTCCCGGCATACCATGTCCTGCGGCGATGCCCGAAACGTGCTGCAGGCAGATCCGGAGCTGCGCAATGAGCTGCTGCAGTTTATGCTTCCCAGCCCTTACATTCCTGCCGAACCGGGAATAGCCGGATTTGCCGGGACTTTCTTTCCCGACCATCGCCCTTTCCTGGACAGCATTCAGCTGCTGTGCCACAGGATCTACACCGAATTTACCTTTATGCCCGGTTATACTACCCTCTCCACTCCCGTTGCCACTGTGCTGCGCGACAGAAAGGGAGTATGCCAGGATTTCTCCCACCTGGCCATTGCGTGCCTGAGAAGCCAGGGATTTGCTGCCAGGTATGTCAGCGGCTACCTGGAGACGAGCCCTCCTCCGGGGCAGTCCAAACGCAGGGGAGCGGACGCCTCGCACGCCTGGATCTCTGTATACCTGCCGGGCTATGGCTGGCTGGATTTTGACCCGACCAACAATGTCATCCCTTCCCTGCACCATATCACAACGGCATGGGGACGCGACTACAGCGATGTTCCCCCTGTAAAGGGAATTATTTTCAGTTCGGGAAAACACGAGCTGGAAGTAAGCGTAGACGTCAATCTGGTCGGGCTCCGTCCCGCTTCCGGGAGTACCATCTAGCCTTATGCCATAACAGCCGCCATTCGGTCAGGTAAAGCAGATGACCTTTCAAAAGCGCCCACCGGTTGGCCAGGCCTTTTCTGTGCCTCAGGTTGTAACGGAGGATTTTCCCGGATTTGGTCAGGCCGCGGGAGGCCTCCTCTTCCCAGCTCCTGTAGGCTGCTTCAAAAGGATAGTCGGCGATTTCTTCAAAAGCATAGGGCATCCTGACCGGCAGGTCGCCGGTAAATGCGCTGACCAGGTACAGCCCGGCAAGAAGCACCCTGTCGAGGCCCTTCGCAGAGGATTCGGCCCATACAAAATCCCAATCCAATGCCGCGGCTTCCTTTCTCAGGAACAGGACCAGGTCGCTCAGGTACTTGATCCGCCCCCATTGCTCGACAAGCCCGTGATGAACGGTCAGCATCAGCAGCTGGTATTCGGGCCGGGGCACCCGGACGGTATGGCCGCTCACCTGGTAGCAGGCCGGCCTGTCCATCAGCTCCGCATAGCTGTAAAAATTCCCGAACCTGGGATAGGTATTGCGCCATTGCAGCTCGATAAGCTGTACGTTACGGGCACTTTCGTACGGAGCGAACGCCAGCTGGTAGTCGGTCCTGACATATGCCCTGGTCAGCCTGTTTTTTTCCAGCAAAAACGAGCGGTACCCGTCCAGGAAAAACCCGTGATCTCTCAGGATTCCGATTCCCTGCCGAAGGTCATTTTCGTCAATGAAAAAATCAAGGTCCCCGAAGCTCCTCAGCCCGGTATTGCCGTAGTACATCCAGCCCCACAGCGGCCCCTTCATCGGGAATACCCTGAGGCCTGCGCCGCACAATCCCCGGTAAACATCCAGCATTTTCTTCATGGCCATCAGGTTGTGCATGGCCTGCAGCACCGAATCCCGGGTTACCTCCCCGGCAACGGACGCCGATCCCTCCGGAAAAGAAGCCCCGAACCGGTCGGCCACCAAAGCCAGCACGCCGTTGCGCCTGGCCAGCCTGACGAGCTTGTCCCAGTCCACGGGGGCTTGCGGAACCACCGGCTTTTTTTCCGACAGGCAAATCGCCGTCAGCAGGGCCAGTTCGGGAGAAAGACTGTGGGTGCTCATGCTATATCCGGGGCTGGTTTACCTGCGGAAATAACGCCCTCCAGGCAGGAATTTACCCATTTTTCAAGCGCTTCGAAGCCGTCGGGGCGCCGCATACGATAAACGGCCGCCGAACCGGCGCACAGGACGCTCTGGCGGAACAGCCGGACCTGGCTTTCTCCTTTTATAAAAAAGCCGGATAACGAAAAATGCTTCAGGCTCTCCACCGGGAAGAAACCGGGGCTTAGCTGCTCGAGCGCCGGCAGATCCTCCGCCTGATCCAGAAAATATATTCTTCCCAGCTTTACGGGACGGCCGGGAAACCCGGCAACCGGATGCAGGGCATATTTCCTGATGCCTTCGGCCACCGGCTGTAGTGACTCCGGCCGGTAGCCCAGCCCTGCGGCAGACTGCTCCCAGATTTTGAGCTGGGGATAACCGGGCTGCACATAGGCTGTTCCGGCTTCATCAAAGGTCACCGCCGTCAGGTCGTCGCTGAGCAGAGCACAGCCCGCTTTCACAAAAGCCGCCGAAGTAGTAGACTTCCCCGTGCCCGGGCTGGCTATAAAGACCCAGGCCTCATGACCTACCCGGACGGCACTTGCGTGCAGGAGAAAGTACTGCCGCTGGAAAAGGATCATGCCCAGCGCCTCGCATACTATAAAAAGACTGAGCACTTTCGGATCCTCCGTATAGGCCCGCACTTCCAGCCGCTGTCCTCCCACGGCACGAAAAGTAGCGATTCCCTCCCAATGCATATAGTAGCTGTCCCCTTCCACGGCACAATATGCCTGCACACCCCTTCTCCGGACAGGAACCGGTGTCAGCTCAGCCGGAACCGGGAAAGCTGCCCGCTCTACAGAAAAATCAGGCGGACCGGGCGCGGAGGGGAGACATTCGGCTATTTCAATCCCGGAAGAGAACTTTAACCCGTATGCAGTATAGTGATACATGAATCGATAAAAAACCTTAGAATCAGACCGGAACCGTAACCACCGGGAAAAGGCTACTCCCAGATCCAGATAGACTGGAAAGCCGCTTCCGGGTACTCGCCGATGAGGATATGTCCTTTTTTCTCCACCCAGGCATGCGCCATAAATCCCTGCACCGGGTCGTTCTGTACGCCGATGTGCAGAGACAGGCCGGCCTCGTGACGAAGCAGGTACTTTACGGCCAACGCCTGCGGAAGGCACAACAGGCGGAACGGCAGACGGTGTGCCGCCGTACGCACTGCACCCGCCATCACCTCCAGCTCCGCCTGCGGGGTATCCAGCGGCCGGGCAGATCCCGTCAGCCGGTAAAACCACCTCCGGAACACGGAAAAAGGCAGCACCTTCAGTCCCAGGCCTACCAGGCTCAGCACAACCGACGCGCGCAGAAGCGCCCGCTTTTGGGCAAAAGTCAGCATGCTCCAGCGACGGTAATATGCCTGCATCGAAACCACGGCTAGTCCAGAGCTTCGACGAGCTTTTCAGACAAAAGGTCCTGCATGAGCTGCGAAAGGTCCGCCTCCAGCTCTCCGGTGCTGACATCGTACGCGGCCAGCACCACCTCCTTAAGCGCCCCGAAACTGGCGCTGCCCTTTTCCAGCTCGCCCCAGATCAACGCCCCCACTTCATTCAGGCCGTAATAGGCTCCTTTCTGATGGTTAAGGATTACCTTTTCTCCCGCCAGATCAGACGAAATCTGCTGGTCCGTCAGCCTGAAGCGGGTTGTTTCCCGGATTGACATGGTAGCCGAATTTAGTTATTCCTTGGTTACTTATTATTAAACGTTCCGGGAGCTCAGGCCGGTTCTCCCTCCTGCATCCGCTCCGCATTTTCCGCGATTCTGAGGTTTTCGATAAAATCTCCGATCTCTCCGTCCATCACGGCGGGCAGGTTATAGACCGTATAGCCGATCCTGTGATCCGTCACCCGGCTCTGCGGGTAATTGTATGTCCTGATTTTATCGGAACGGTCACCCGAGCCCACCATGGATTTCCGCTGTGAGCTGATGGCCTCGTTCCGTTTGCGGAGCTCCATCTCGAACAAGCGGGACCGGAGCACCGACATCGCTTTCTCCTTGTTTTTAAGCTGGGAACGCTCATCCTGGCAGCTTACCACCAGACCGGAAGGAAGGTGCGTAAGCCTGACCGCGGAATAGGTGGTGTTTACAGACTGCCCGCCCGCTCCCGAGGAGTTGAACGTATCGATCCGGATGTCGTTCCAGCTGACGTCCACATCCAGCTCCTCCGCTTCAGGCAGGGCGGCCACCGTGGCCGCCGAAGTATGGACCCTGCCCTGCGATTCCGTCACGGGTACCCTTTGTACCCGGTGCACGCCCGATTCAAATTTCAGCTTTGCGTACACGTCCTCCCCTTCCACCTTGCACACGATTTCCTTGTACCCGCCGGTGGCTCCCTCCGTAAAATCCATCAGGGACAGCCGCCAGCCCGTCCGCTCTATAAAGCGCTGGTACATCCGGAACAGGTCTCCCGCGAAAATGGCGGCTTCGTCTCCGCCGGTTCCGGCCCTGATCTCCAGGATTACATTCCGGCTGTCATTCGGATCTTTCGGGATCAGAAGCTCCTTGAGCTGCTGCTCTATCTCACCCTGCGCAGGAATAAGCTCATTCAGCTCCTCTTTCGCCATCTCCCTCAGCTCCTCGTCTTTTTCCTCCGCAATAATGGCCTTCGCACCTGCGATATCGTTGAGCAGCTTCCGGTACTTCCGGTAGTGCTCCACGATACGCCCCAGATCTTTATACTCCTTGCTTAATTTTGAAAACCGTTTAGAGTCAGACACAACCTCAGGCTGTACAATCTGTTGCTCCACTTCCGCGAAGCGCTCCTTTATGGACTCTAACTTGTCTAACATGGGTAATCGTTCTGATTCTCATTAAAATGCAAAGATACGGATTTTGGAATCAAATCACCCGCTGTACGGACTTTCGCAGGGCATGGCCATATTCCCAACTTTAGTTTGGAAAGTTCACCAATCTTATATAAAATTGCGCCATTGAATCATATACCGGAAATTCTTCATTCTAAATCTTTATGTCATTTCCTGAAGAACTAAAATACACAGAAGACCACGAATGGGTTCGCATGGAAGGCGACATAGCGGTGGTAGGTATTACTGAGTATGCCCAAAATGAGCTGGGAGATATAGTTTACATCGATGTCCCCACTATCGGAGAATCGCTGGAACAGGGAGATGTTTTCGGCTCCGTGGAAGCCGTCAAAACCGTCTCCGACCTCTTTCTTCCGCTGGCCGGGGAAATCCTGGAAATCAATCCTGAGCTGGACGGTGCCCCCGAATTGGTCAACAGTGACCCCTATCATAAAGGATGGATGGTGAAAGTGAGAGTTTCCGACCCAAGCGCATTTGACAGCCTGCTGTCCGCTGACGACTACAGGAAACTCATCGGACAATAAATAAAACGGCTCCGCAAGGGGCTTTTTTTTTGCCGTTTGCAGGCCGCCCCTGTACAACGCACAGTTTCGCCCAATTATAAAAATCGCCTTAGTCGCCAGCTACCCATGCGTATTCTTTTTCGTTCGGTTAGAATCATTGACAAACCATCTGCCCACCATGACCAGGTGGCGGATATCCTGATCGAAAACGGTAAAATAGCGCGGATAGGTCCCGATATCCCGGCGGACGACCATATGCAGGTGATCGGTCCGGGGGGACTCTCGGTATCTCCCGGGTGGATCGATATGCGGGTCGCCTTGCGCGACCCGGGCCATGAGCTCGTCGAGGACCTCGGCTCCCTGCAGAAAGCGGCCGCCCGGGGCGGGTTTACGGGGGTACTGCTCCTGCCCAATGCCCAGCCCGTCGTGGATTCCAAAGATACGCTGAACTACCTCCTTTCCGCAGGCCGCAGCAGCCCGGTGGCGCTCTATCCCACCTCGTCGGTAACCCGGACGGCAAAGGGGATCGATTTTACCGAGATGATGGACATGCACCACGCCGGCGCGATGGCATTTACGGACGGCGAACACCCCATTTCCAATGCGGATATCCTTCTCAAGTCCCTGCTTTACCTGCGCCCGATCGGGGGGCTGCTGATCAACCGGCCCGACGACAGGCAGCTGTCCGCCTTCGGCCAGATGCACGAAGGGATCACCAGCACGCTGCTCGGGTTCAAGGGGATTCCCGCCCTGGCGGAAGAGATGATGATCAGCCGCGACCTGCAGCTGCTCGGGTATACCCTGGAAACCGGGGATCACCTTCAGCGCAACCGTCCCCTGCTGCACTTTTCACTGATCTCGTCGGCGCGGTCCGTGGAACTGATCCGGTCGGCCAAGCAAAAAGGGCTGCCCGTAAGCTGTGACATAGCGGCGCACCAGCTGGCTTTTGACGACTCGGCGCTGATGTCGTTCGACACCCGTCTCAAGGTCAATCCGCCTTTCCGGTCACGCGAAGACCAGGATGCATTAAGGGAGGGGCTGTCAGACGGGACAATAGACGTGATCGTTTCCGATCATTGTCCCCACGCCGAAGAGAGCAAAAACCTGGAGTTTGACCTGGCAGAATTTGGCATTACGGGACTGGAAACAGCCTTTGCAGTGGCCAGGCAGCATGCCGGTCTCCCGGTAGAGCAGCTTGTCGCCAAATTGGCCGGCCGGCCCCGGCAGATACTCGGCCTTCCGGAGGCAATCGTCAGGGAAGGCGAAGACGCGAACCTTACCTTCTTCGATGCGGACCGGGAATGGGTTTACGACCGCACCGAATCCAAATCCGCCAACACGCCGTTCCTCGGAAGCCGCCTGACAGGCCAGGTGGCCGGCGTTCTCAACCGCGGCCGGCTGGAGTGGTTCTGATTACCTTACAGCAACGGATTTTTTCTCCTTTTTTGTTGCCGGGGAGCCGGCAAGCTCCTCACGGTCACGGCCCTTTACAAACTCCCTGAACCGGCGGGTAGTCGCCATGCCGATCCCGACCATAAGCACCAGGGTGCCCAGCCACAGTACGTTGATCAACGGCTTTTCTATCGCCTTGAGCACGATAAAATCACGCTGCGTCGCATTTACAGAGAAAGTGAAAGTACCCGTCTTCGGGTCGATCTCCTTGAATTGCACCCGGAGGCCAAGCTCTTTGCTGATCTCCGCCTTCCGGCCGATCGTATTGTTGCGGATAATAAAAGACGGGGTGACGATATACTCCTTTTCATTATCCAGCACCCGGATGATCGCCTTCACGGCGGCATCACCCTCATTGAGCTGGACGCCGTCGACGGCTTCCGTGCGGACCACATTGTCGAGTATGGCTACATAGTCATTGACAAAGAAGGTATCCTTCATCGCCACCGTAAAATCCTCCGTCGCTCCCCACTGTGTCTCAGCCGTCGGGTTGGTAGACATGCTGATGTAGGTATAAAGATCCTTGTACGCCATACGACGGATATCCGGGGACGAGACAAGCCCCATCCGGTCGTTGATCTGCGCACGCGGATATAAGGTAAACACCTTGCCGGAAGGCTCCCGGTACTCGATCTCATAGTAGAAATTCTCCGGGTACAGCTCCAGCGTGTCTCCTTTTTTATAATAGGTCTTTTCATTGACGGTGATGTCCCGCAGGGCTACGGCCCGGAAGTCCTTCTCGATGTGCTCCACCCAGCTTTTGGGGATATAGCCGGGGATATGCCTCGGCTCTACATGCACATCACGCCAGGTGAGCAGGAGATCGCCCATCTTTAGCGGTTTGTTCAGCCAGAGGGTTACGTTTTCCTTGTTTTCCTTATTGTCATTTGCCGTAAACTCGTCTGCCCTCGAGATCATCAGGCCCGAGTTATTGATCGAAACCACTTTGCTGTAGCCTTCGGAAAACAAAACCCCGATCAGCATCAGCGCGACCCCGATGTGGGTTACCGCCCCACCCGAGAGCTTATAATTGCCCCGCAGGATCCCTACCAGGATCGTGCCGTTGGCCACGATCGCAAAAAGCGAGGCGGTAAGCAGCATCATGTAGGAAAACGTCCTGATCTCGCCCAGCACGATCATCGCGGAGCTCAGCACCAGCGTAATGAGCAGCGGCGGGTACAAGGAGTTGAAGTTGTCTTTCCCGATCCGCTTCCACCAGAAAAACTGGCCTATACCGGTCAGGATCACGACCAGCACGAAAAACCAGAGCTGGAACTTGTTATAATGCGCAATCTGGTCTGTCGGCAGGGCCAGGTTAAGGACGAACCCGAATAGCTCGGCAATTTTGTTGTACACCGGGAAAGATGTCGTAAAAAGGATCTGGAAGCCTGCCAGGCACAGGATCACCGCGCCGATAAAAATCCAGAATTCCTGCGAATAGCTGGACACTTCTTCTTTGTCGTCGGGAAGCTCCTTCCACCTGATGACCAGCAATGCTGTCGCCGCGATGGTGAAAGTCAGCAGATAGATCAGCAGCTGCCCGGATAGGCCGAGGTCGGTGAAGGAATGCACGGAAGCATTGCCCAGGATCCCGCTCCGGGTCATAAAGGTAGAATACAGGATAAGCAGGAAGCTGGCTATCGTAAGGATAAACGACGTCTTCAGCGCGGTGGCGTTCCTCCTGGAAATGATCATCGTATGCACCGCTGCGATCAGCACGAGCCAGGGTACAAAAGAGGAATTTTCTACGGGGTCCCAGTTCCAGTAACTTCCGAAGTTCAGCGTCTCATACGCCCAGTAGGCGCCCATCAGGATGCCCAGGCCGAGCACCAGCGACGAAAAAAGCGCCCAGGGCAGGGCGGGCCGTATCCATTCGGTCGACTTTCTCAGCCAGAGCCCGGCGACGGCAAAAGAAAACGGGATGAGCGTGCTGGCAAAGCCCAGGAAAAGAGTGGGCGGATGTATCACCATCCAGTAGTTCTGCAGGAGCGGGTTGAGCCCGTTCCCGTCTTTGGGTATAAAATCCGGATCCATTTTCCATACGGGCAGATCCGGCATGGACTCTCTCAGCAGCAAAAAAGGCGTCGACCCGATTTTCAGGTCCAGGCCCGGGATCACCACACCCAGGATCATCGATGCCAGGAAAGCCTGGACCAGGGCAAATACCGCCATGACCGGGGACTCCCATGATTTATTGGTGACGATCAGCACCAGCCCCAGCACCACGTTCCAGAAAATCCACAGCAAGAAGCTGCCTTCCTGGTCCTGCCAGAAGCTCGAGATGATGTACCCGGTAGGAAGCGAGAGCGAAGAATTGTCCCAGGCATAATGATACTCAAAATAATGGTTCATGATGATCCAGTAGAGACAGAACACGATCCCCATGACCGCCGCCGAATGAGTATAAAACGCCCGCCTCGCAAAATTTTTCCACACCCGGTGCTCCGGCGACAGCTCCGGAACAACTCCTGCCCTTATATAGGAAAAGGTGGCCATCAATGCCGTCACGAACGCTATTATCACAAATAAGTGGCCGAAATTTCCTATTGCCGTATGATACATAATCTGATTTAAAACTTTAGGATATGAGAAAGCACCTCCGCCCGTTTACCTCACCGGGAGACGGCAGCTGAATGTTCGGTCGTTTCCAGCTCGCCGTTTTCATATTTGGAGGGACATTTCAGCAGGATTTTGTTGGCCAGGAAAACATCCTTTTCCATGTGGCCGATCACAACTACTTTTTCCGACTTGTCGAAATCCTGCGGCTTGGGGCTCAGGAAGACGATTTTCTGCTCCCGGAGATTATTGTCTACCAGGGTAAATGTGAAATAGTTCGGGTCGGTTTCGGGATGATACGACATCTCCAGGATTTCTCCCGAGGGCCCCTTCTTCAGCTCTCCGACCACATGCACATCGTCGTGGTCCCCGTTTTTCCGGAGCTGCTCTGCCTCCGCGAAAGTGACATAGGTGCTGGCATCGCCTGCGGTTGAGACAATAATGCCCGCCGCTACCGCGATAACAATAAGGAGAAGTATGTGAATTTTTTTCATATTGATAATACGGAAATCTTTCCCCGCAGCCCGCCTGCCGGGGCCGGGGTTACCTGATCTTCTTTTCTATCGCGCTGATCCGGCCATCCAGGCGGATCAGGTACGCGGACAAACCGGCAAAAATCAGCACAATGACGCCGACGACCACCCAGATTTTCCCGTCTTCCCGCAGCCGGTCCGCCATCTCAATCCCGTTCGGCTGCGCAGACAACGAAGAGGCGGTCAGCAGGAAAAGTGCCGCCAGCGCAGCGGTTCTGTAAAAAATTGTCTTAAAAAATGTCATTTTATTCAGATGCTGTTTTAAACCGCATTTTACGGTTGAATTTAATGATTTCACTGATTCGTTAAGGTCCTGTTAACAATCTTTAACCTTATCCGGAGCGTAGCGATCCAAACCCCCAGGAGTGTCCAGCCGATGACAGCCGGGTAAAAAACCGGTTTCATAATGTTGTCGTTGTCATAGATCGAAAAGCCGGGATTGCCGCCCTGGCCCGGGTGCAGCGTATCCGTCATCCGCGGCAGGATAAAGATCAGCACATTGAAAATAACGAAGGCAAAGATATTGTAGACGCTGGTGATGCGCGCCCGTTTCTGCTCGTCCTCAAAGGCGCTCCGCAGCACCAGGTAGGCAAAATAGGCCAGCATCGCGATCGCGGCGCTGAGTATTTTAGGATCCTTGGGCAATGGAGAGCCCCAGGTAAAATTCCCCCAGAGAGCACCTGTTACAAACCCGATGATACCGTAGAGCACCCCGATGTTGACAAACTCGGCAGACTTGTCGTCATATACAATATCATTGGAGGACAGGTACCGGATGGCATACACCAGGGAAATCAGCAGGAAGATCACCATACCAAACCACATCGTAACATGGAAGTAGAGGTTTCTGACGGTTTCATTCAAAATCGCCTGACGCGGCACCTCTCCGGCCAGGCCCATGATCAGCACATAAGTCAGTATAACCAGCGTCAGGATTTTCCACCAGGATAATTTCACAGTTTTGATATTAAGGTTTCGCTATGATATGATAAGTAACTGATTTACAATAATTCACATTTTCCCCGCCCGCCGCTCAGGATCGCCAGATATAGGGAAAAAGCACCAGCGACAGGGCCATCACAATCGCGTCGATAGACAGGAGCACCCAGATTTCATCCATGCTCACGGAAACATCCAGGTCATCCATCGCGTTTTTGGCCAGCTTCACCACCACCAGCAGCATCGGGATGATCAGCGGAAAGCTGAGGATGGCCATCAGCGCCGCATTGCCGTCCGCCTTGGCGGCTATGGCAGAGACGATGGTCAGCGTAGAAGCAAACCCCATGCTCCCCAGCACGATTGCAGCGGTAAAAAGCGCCACATTGCCGATGGGATTGCCCATTACATAGATATAGAACACAAAGCCGGTCAGCGAAAGGATCAGCATCAGGAAAGTATTGTAGATGATCTTCGAGAGGATAATCTCCACCGGGCTTGTTACCGTATAAAAGTAGAGAAGCCTCCCCTGCCGCTCCTGTGCAAAGCTCTTCCCGATGGTATTCACTGCGGTAAACATCAGGATGATCCAGAAGAGCGTATTCCATACCACCGGCGTCAGCACGTTCTGACGAAGATTAAAATTGAGGTAGCAGATAAAAATAGTGCTCACGATGTACAGCAGCATCCCGTTGAGCGCATATCTTTGTCTCCACTCCAGGGAAACTTCCTTTTGTATGAGGGTGCCGAGCTTTTTCAATGCCAAGATTTTTGCCGCCGCCTGATTTTTCCGCAAAATTACTTCATAAAACCATTAGGCCGGTTAAATAGCGTATGCTTTTTAAAACAACGCGTGCTAACCGCCTTATCAATAGGCGGGTTTTATTTGGTTAATTCAGACCAGAGCCTTTAATTTGCACATAATTAAATCAATTCTAAATTGCGATTCCTCATGGTGAAAAGAACGGTGGCCGATCTGAAAATGGGTGAAACGGGAGTGATCAAAAGCATCTTCGATCAGACGATCTCATTAAAGCTGCTGGAAATGGGCTTTCTTCCCGGCAGACAGGTCCGGGTAGAAGCGATCGCGCCGTTCGGAGGACCGCTGTGCCTGCACGTGGAAGGAACCTACCAGCTCGCTCTCCGCGTTTCGGAAGCCGCCAGCATCGAGATCGATTAGGCGACCGGCAGAATTTTATCAGGTATTTCATTGAAAAAGAAAATAGTCGCTCTATTAGGCAACCCCAACAGCGGGAAGTCCTCGCTGTTCAACCAGCTCACGGGCTTACGCCAGAAAACCGGGAATTTTCCCGGCGTAACGGTGGATAAAAAATTCGGGACCTCCTTTATAGGCCGGGACCCGCAGAAGGAAGAGGTCACCATACTGGACCTTCCGGGTGTCTACAGCCTCTACCCCAAATCAGACGACGAGAAGATCGTAATGGATATCCTGGCGAACAGGAACCATCCGAATTACCCGGATGCCGTCGTCGTCGTCGTGGACGCCTCCAACCTCCAGAGAAACCTGCTGCTCTTTACCGAACTGGCGGATCTTCACCTGCCGGTGGTGCTTGCGCTCAATATGCTCGATATCGCGGCAGGCATGCAAATGGAAGTGAACGCCGTACAG
>JBEBSO010000042.1:0-12367 GCA_040394275.1 Telluribacter sp. | reverse complement strand
GCCGGCGATATGATCATCGTCCTGCGGCCTAAAAAGGAGTGGACATCGGCCTCTGGCTTTCCCGAGCTGTCCGGTAAAATGAGTAAGGCGCTGGAGGCAGTCCCGGGACTCACAACAGGGTTCCAGTTCCCGGTGCAGATGCGCTTCAATGAGCTGATGACCGGGGCGCGGCAGGACGTGGTGTGCAAGATTTTCGGTGAAGACCTCGACAGCCTGTCCAGGTTTGCGGAGCAGCTGGGAAAAATAGCCCGGTCTGTGAAAGGAGCCGAAGACCTGTACATCGAACCGGTAGCCGGCGCTCCCCAGGTGGTGATCAGCTACGATCGGGCGGCACTTTCCCGGCATGGGATCCCTATCGCCCTGGCCAACCAGGTTGTCAACATGGCCTTCGCCGGTCAAAGCGCCGGTATGGTATACGAGGGAGAGCGCCGTTTCGACCTGGTGGTCAGGCTGGACGAAAGTGAAAAACGGGACGTGGAAAACATTCGCAACCTGCTGATCCCTTCACCGTCGGGGATCCAGGTCCCGCTTCACCAGTTGGCCGATATCGGGTTGAAAAGCAGCCCCAACCAGATTCAGCGGGAGGATACCAAGCGGCGTATCGTCATCGGCTTCAACGCCCGGGGAAGGGACGTCCAGAGCATCGTGGAAGAGCTTCAGCAAAAAGCAGACCGGCAAATGCACCTGCCTTCCGGCTACCGGATAACCTACGGCGGGGCATTTGAAAACCTCCACCAGGCCAGGGCCAGGCTCGGGATCGCCGTACCGGTATCCCTGCTCCTCATTTTCCTGCTGCTGTTTTTCGCCTTCCGCTCGATAAAGCAAAGCCTCCTGATCTACACAGCGATCCCGCTTTCCGCTATCGGCGGCATTTATTTCCTTGCGCTGCGCGGCATGCCCTTTTCCATCAGCGCCGGGGTCGGGTTCATCGCGCTTTTCGGAGTTGCGGTGCTCAATGGCATCGTGCTTATCTCGGAGTTCAACCGGCTCCGGGCGCAAGGGCTTCGCAATACCACCCGGATTGTTCTTTCGGGCACCCGCACCCGCCTGCGCCCCGTCCTCATGACGGCGTTCGTCGCCTCGCTCGGCTTCCTGCCCATGGCCGCAAGCCAGGGCTCCGGGGCGGAGGTCCAGCGCCCGCTTGCTACCGTGGTGATCGGCGGGCTGATGCTGGCCACTTTTCTCACACTTTTTGTGCTGCCGATCCTGTTTGTGCTGTCCGAGCAGCGCCTTTCGCTCCGGAGATTGAAGCGGTCCGGCATGACCCTTATCCTGATCCTGGCTACCGGAGGGGCATCTGCAGTGCACGGCCAAAGCACCGTGACCCTCGAACGGGCGCTGGAACTGGCTTTCAGCCATAACAAGGACCTCGTAAGCAGCCGGCTGACGGTCGAATACCGCGAAAAGATGAAAGCAGCCTACCTGGATATCCCGCAGGCGGAAGCCGGCGGCGAATACGGACACCTCGAAGGAATAGAAAAAGACAACCGCTTTATCATCTCCCAGCGAATTGCCTTCCCCACTGTCTATGCACGCCGGAAGAGAATGCTCAGCGAAGAATGGAGCGCCGGCCTCATCGGGCAGGAGCTCAGCCGGAGGCAGCTCGCCAGGTCGGTCTCCGGAGTTTTTTACCGGGGGCTCATACTGGAAGAAAAAAGAAAGCTGCTGGTGTATACCGACAGCCTCTACGGGCAATTCTCCCAAAAAAGTACCCTCCGTTTACAGCAGGGCGAGTCAAACTTGCTGGAGGAGGCTACGGCCGCGCTGCAGCGGGAGCAGATCGGTATCCAGCTGAAGTCCCTGGAAAATGAATTGCGCATCAACCGCCTGGAACTACAGCTCCTCCTGCAATCGGAGGAGCCGGTCGTCCCGGTAGCAGCCAGCCCCAGGATCCAGCCCCCGCCCGTCCTGCCTGACGAACCCGGCGAAGAACACCCGGAGCTGTCACTGCTCCGGCAGCAAATCAGGATCAGCGAATCGGCGCACGAACTGGAAAAAAGCAGGCTGCTTCCCGACCTCGTATTCGGCTACAGCAACCAGTCGATAAAAAATGTAAACCCGAACCGGTTCAGCTCGGTACAGCTCGGGGTAGGAATACCCCTCTTCACCAGGGGACAAAGAGCCGTCGCGAAGGCCGCCAGGACACAGATCGATATCGCCGAAAACGACCACCGGCGCAAAGAAGCACAGCTCCGCACGGAGATTGACCAGGCTTTGTCGGACTACTCGACACAGCGGCAGATCCTCGAACGCTTCGAGCGAAGTCAGCTGCCCAGGGCAGAAACGATCATCCGGGTTGTGCAATCACAGCTTGAAGCCGGAGAAATCGACTACCTCTCCTGGACGATCCTCGTCAACCAGGCCATAAAAATACAGGCCGACTACACGGATGCGCTACAGGCATTCAACCAGTCGGTGCTGCAACTGAATTACCTGAAAGGGTTGTAGTTTAAGGAGTTCAAAAATAGTTCAAGAGTTCGGAAGTTCGAAGGAGTTCGGAAAGAGTTCAAGAGTTAACTATAGAACTAAAAGAACTGAAAAAACAATAAACAGATGAAATGAGCATGAGTGATTTGCACACAAACCGTGGATGAGAATTTATGCGAATTCCATCTGACCTTAAAAATCCAAACTGAAAAATAAACAGATGAAATCTTACCGTCTATATATGTCGATCCTGTGCCTCGTGGCGGCCCTGCATGCATGCCGTGAGCAGAAACAGGACACCGGTGCAGCAACCGGCCCGGCAGCGGCCACCGCGCCGGATATACTGCAGCTGACTCCCGCACAGCGGCAGGCCACCGGGTATACCACCACGTCGCTCGAACTGCGTACGCTCGAAAAAACGCTTCAGCTCAGCGGGAAAATCACCGTGCTGCCCACCCACCTGACGGCTTTGTCGAGCCCGTTGGGCGGTCATGTAAAATCCATCGGGGTGGTGCCCGGAAGCAGCTTCCGGAAGGGACAGGTGCTGGCGGTACTGGAAGACAACCAGTTTATCCAGCTGCAGCAGGACTACCTGATTGCCAAAGCCCGGGTAGAAGCGGCAAGGCACGATTATGAACGCCAGAAAACACTAAACCTCAGCAAGGCCGCCAGCGACAAAGCCTACCAGGCGGCAGAAGCAGAATTCCGTACGCTAACTGCCACAAAGCATGCACTGGAAGCCAGGCTGCGGCTGCTGCACATCGACCCCGCCGCTCTCGCGCCCGACAAAATCAGCAGCGTGATCTCCCTGTATGCGCCTTTCCATGGAAGCGTCAGCCAGGTGCTGGTCACTACCGGCCAGTATGTAACCCCATCGGAAGCCCTGTTTGAGCTTATCGATCCCAACGGGCGGGTAGCCCAGGTCAAAATATTTGAAAACGATCTCTCCGGTGCAAAAACGGGCCAGGAAATCATGATTTATACCAACCCGCATCCCGAAAAAAAGATCCGGGCCCGGGTGATCAGCGTAGTAAAAAAAATACGGGAGGACGGATCCGCCGATCTCCTCGCCAGGCTGACCGAACCTGCGCCGGAGCTGGTGGCCGGCAGCTATATACAAGGCGTGCTGAAGCTGGAAAACGTGAAGCGGGAAAGCCTTCCTGAAGAAAGCGTCGTATCTTATGAGAACGCCGATTATGTCTTCGAAGACCTCGGGCAAAGCCGTTTCAGGCTGATCGGCGTGCAGACGGGCGCTTCCCGGCAAGGCTACCTGGAAATCACAAACAGCGAAGCCCTTAAAAACAAAAAAATCGTACAAAAAGGCGCCTATGATCTGCTGATGGCATTGAAAAACCAGGCGGAAGAGTGAGCAGGGAAAAGAAAAATATTTCTAAATTAGCATATCTTCCGCCGGGCATTTGGTAGTTAGTAAATTGAAAATTACTTTTGCGGTATATTGTGTAAAACAATTGCCCCGGGCGTGGCAGTTAACCGATTTTGATAATGAAACAAAGATTTTTTATAGCAGCAGCAGTTGCCTGCACAGCTTTACTCTCTTCCTGCAAGTATCAGAAATATAACCATGCGGATCAGGCGGATGTCAGGAAGGGCAGCGAGTGGGTATACGGCGTGCATCCTGACTCGGCAGCCAGGCAGCTGGCCAACAAATACACCGACAATCCCGAGCTGGAAAAGCGGACGGCCGAAATTCATAAGAAGCTTTACGGTGACGATGCGGTAACGCGGAAGTAAGCATATCGTCCCCGGAAGAAAAAAGGCGGCTCAAAAGGGCTGCCTTTTTTCGTAGCCTTCCACTCTCCCCTCTTATCCCCCCGATTTCCTGGCGCGGGACCCCTTTTCAAGCAGCCAGCCCAGCACCTTGTCGCGGTGGTCTCCCTGCACGAGAATCTCCCCATCCTTCACCGCCCCGCCGCTCCCGCAGAGATTTTTCAGCTGCTTTGCCAATGCCTCCCTGTCGCTGTCCCTGCCCAGGAAGCCTTTTACCGCCGTCACAACCTTACTTCCCGCCTTTCTTTCCAGCCATACCCGCAGCTCCTGCTTCCCGGCTTCGGGAGTCTCCGTTTCCGCAGGTGCATCGTATTCATACCTATAGTCAGGGTCTGTAGAATACACCACGCCCTGCCGTCCTTTTTTCGACATGATTCCCACTTTTAATACGGCCGTAAAATTAAGGAAATTCCGCATTCCCCCCCGAAAAGGTATGGCGCCTGTACTATAATTCGACCGACATTCGTTAATTTAGCGCTGAATACGGTGATCCGTCATCAGGTAATTGAAATTTCATAACGCATGAACATCCGCTTATACTCCTTCGCATCCCGGACCATCCTTCTGCCCCTGCTGGCGGCATTGCTCTTTGCGTGTCAGGATTCAGAGGAGATGAAACCCACCACCATTGCCGACATCATTGCCCGGAACGACGATTTCAGCATTTTACGGAGCGCGTTGCGTCATGCCGGGTATTCGGACGAGCTGCGGACCGAAAACCTTACTTTCTTTGCACCCAACAACCAGGCGTTCACCAGCGCCGGCATTACCGCCCAGACCATCACCCGGCTGGATCCGGATTCGCTGAGGAAGGTATTCCAGTATTACCTGCTTCCCGGCAAATATTCGGCTGAGGAGCTTGCGGCAACAGGGCAAAACGGTGTAAGCACGGTAGCCCGCACCAATATCTTCTTCAAAAAGAAGAATGAAATTGTTTACGCGAACGGCTCCCGTATTCTTTCCGGCGACATTAAAACAGACAACGGCACCCTTCACGTCATTGACAAGCCGTTCACCCCGCCGGTGGGCAATCTCCTGGAAGTAATAGCTGCCCATCCCCAGTATTCCCTGTTTAACGTGGCCGTCAGCGAATTGCTGATCAACGATGAAATAAAGCAGATATTCATGGCCGATACCTCCCGGTATACGGTCTTTGCTCCCACCAACCAGGCTTTTGCGGAAGGGCTCAGCATCAGTACGCCCGAAGCCGTGCGGCTGGCCAACAAAACCGTCCTGAAAAATATCATTTCCTATCACATCGTCAGGTCACGCATATTTTCCGGCGACTTTTCGGCGGGCAGCAGCCTGACAGCCATCAGCCTGATCCCCATTTCCGTACAGATCACGCCGGACATTAAACTCCTGGGCCGGACCAACGGGGTAGACTTTGCGACCATCATACAGAAAGACATGATGGCTACCAACGGGCTGGTGCACGGGATCGACCGGGTGCTGAAACCCTGAACAGGTACGAATTAACCTTTCGCAGCAGCAACTTCAGGCCCGTTTTTTTTGTTCTGATTTCGGAGGATAATCCTTTTATCCGGTGAAGAAACAGGAAAGAGAAGCATCAGAAGCCATGAACAGAGTTAAAGCGGGCCGTATCAGGTGGTATACCGGCGGCTTCTTCCTGGTATCCGCCACATTGTGGTGGCTCGCCCAGCGTGTAGAATTCCGTTACAGCGACGGGGAAATCCTGCATCACTTTACAACAGAGAACGTCTCCCCGCGTATTCACCGCTATCACGTGGACGGTCACCATATCCGCTACGTCGAATTCGGTGCGGATACGCTCCCGGTTACGATCCTGGTGCACGGAGCGCCGAGCTCGCTCAGCTTTTTCTCCAGGTTTTACGAGGATACCGCGGTGCTGAACCGGTCGATGCTGGTGGGAGTGGATCGCCCGGGCTACGGCTACTCAGATTTCGGAAGAGCCATTACCTCTATCAAAGAACAAGCCAGGCTGCTTCAGCCGCTGATTGACCGGTACACCCGTAACGGGAAGAAGGTAGTCCTGGCGGCATCGTCGTACGGCGGACCGGTAGCGGCCAAAGTGGCTATGAATAATCCTGACAAAATATCGGGCCTCCTGTTTGTTTCTTCTGCGCTGGCTCCCGGGCATGAATATATTATACCGTTTATCTCGGCGGCCATTGATTCTCCCTACTTCCGCTGGATCTTTCCCACCATCCTGCAGGTAGCCAATGACGAGAAACTCGGGCACCGGAAGGCGCTGGAAGAAATCCAGGAAGGCTGGGCCAGTATCAGCTCGAAGGTCATCCTGATTCACGGCCGGGAAGACGGGCTCGTCTATTTTTCCAACGCAGAATATGCACGGAAAAAGCTGGTCAATGCCAAATCGGTCGAGCTGGTACCGGTAGCCGGCATAGGCCACAGCATGATGTTCGACCGGCCGGAGCTGATCCGGGAAAGGATCATCGAACTCGTTACGGGCGAAGGCAGCCTCCCGGCTCAAATCAGTCTCAACCGGGAATAGGATCTCCTGCGTGATAACGCAGCAGACCCGGCAAAGGACTTCGCTCGATCCGCCCGGCCGTCAGCTTCTTGCCCGCTACGACCTCCAGCAGCACCTCTCTGAAGTACCAGGCGACCGAGCCCGTAAAATGAACAGGCAGCACGGCCGATTCCGGGTGCCGGAGCACGTACTTTTCCACGAACGACGTGAAGCAGCCCCTGACCATCTCCGCGACAAAAGCATCGGAAAGAAACCGGGAAACAAACGGGGTGAAGGCAGCAAAATACCGGTTGGGAAAGGGTTTACGATAAGCCTGCTCAAGTATATACAACCGGTCGATCTCGGGGTAGTCCGCCCGGAAGGCCTGATGCACCGGCTCAGGAAGCTCCCGGTGCAGGTAGTGAACGAGCAGGGTTTTGCCAAGGTGGCCCCCGCTTCCCTCATCTCCCAGCCAGAAACCGAGCGAACCGATATTGGAGGTAACTTCCGCCCCGTCGTACACACTGTTGTTGGAACCCGTTCCCAGGATACAGGCCATGCCCGGCTGCCGCCCGCACAAAGCACGGGCCGCCCCCGTCAAATCGCTGTATACCTCTATACCGGCGCCGGGAAAAGCACGGGCCAGCGCACGGGCTACACGCCCGGATGAAGCTTCTCCGGCGCAGCCGGTGCCGTAGTAAAAAATCCGGCCGGGAGTCTGCGCCAGCTCCGGGAGCAGCTGCTCCCGGAGCACCCCGAAAATGTCGTCCTCCCCGATATAAAAAGGGTTAATGCCGTCCGTTGTCACGTCAACCCTTCCTCCCTGCGCATCCTGCAGCAGCCAATCGGTTTTGGTAGAACCGCTATCCGCAATAAGTATCATCGTATCCCGGTTTTCTTAATTTGTCTAAAAGAAGACAAATTAAGAAACAGGAACGCTATTTTCTGCGGGTCTGTGAAAATAAACCGTTTCTTCCGCTTCTTCCAGGAAGCGTTCCGACGCACTGTCTGCCCAATCCCGGAAGCCGGCATCGGGACGATGGACCTCTTTCAGGCGACACAGCTCCGACAGATCGAATCCCGTGCGGCTTACCGCCCCGGAAAGCGCACCGTCGGCCGCGTTGCAGGCCTGCTCGAAATGATTGGCGACGGGCACCATCATCAGCGGCTTGCCCAGGTAAAGGGCTTCACAAGCCGACTCAAACCCGGCTGTGGTCGCCAGCGCTGCGCACCTGCCCATCAGCCCGGGATACAGGGCGGCGTTGACCGGGTAAAACGTCAGGGTATCGTCCACCCGGACTTCCCGCCTGATTTCCGGGTGGTCACGGAAGCATTTCAACATCACATCCGGATGCTGCTTATGCCAATCTTCTATGTGCCGGCTAAGGCTGTAATGTGTAAGGTAGATCAGGATAAAATCTTCCCGGGCAGGCGCTGTTTCCTTCACCGCCTGCCGGAGCAGCGGCGGCATCACCACTTTACCGGGGGAGGCAAACGCACGCATCGGCCTGAAAGAAAGCGCAAGGATCTTTGCAGCGCCCCATTGCGTCACCGCCGTGTTCAGGCACACGAGCTGCCTGTCCAGCCAGCGGTGGGACGGCATCGGGAAATCTTTATGAAATAACAGGTATTGATGTGCTATGCAGATGACAGGGGGACGATGGCGATAGCACAGGCTGTACACTCCGCCTACCGGCTCATAAAAATTGATGATCAGGTCCGGGGCGGTCTCTTTTTCAATGGTGCGGATATATGTAATGCTTCTGCGGTAAGCGGGCAGATGTCTGAATACATTCCGGATGGTCCGTTTCAAATCTACAGCTCCTTCTGTATAGCTCAATGCCGGGCTTGCAAAGGTGTGTACGGCAGTACCGGAAAAGGCTTCCAGGAAAAAGCCGGGAACCGGCCTGCTTTCCGTGGTGCCGACGAGCGCTGCGGATACGCAATGCCCCCCGCCTTCCAGTATCTCTTTCAGCGCTATGGCTTGTGTAAGGTGACCTTTGCCTTCACCCTGCACAATGAAAAGTACATTCATATCAAAACAAGTCAGGACCTGAACGCCCCGGGCATCAGATCGGGAAGAAATGGTGTAAAGGCGGCAACTTTCCGTCCGCCGGCCCCTACCTGCCCGGCGGGCAGGTCAGGCAGCTGGTGATCCTGGCGGTCATCCGATGCTCCGGAGTAGTAAAGCAGGCTCCACTGCCCCCGGTGATCCTCCACAAGTGCGCTCAGCGACTCGACCCAGTCCCCGGAGTTCATGTACACGATGCCGTCGATTTCCCGGATACAGGGCTGGTGAATGTGGCCGCATATGACGCCGTCACATCCCCGGGACCTGGCCAGCTCGGTAAGCTTCTCCTCGTAGTCAGATATATAATTAACGGCCATTTTTACCCTTTGCTTGATCCGCCGGGAAAGCGAATAATAGGGCAGCCCTCTTTTTACCCGGTAGTTGTTGTAAAGCTTATTTATCCACAGCAGGAATGTATACCCGATATCCCCCAGGTAGGCCAGCCATTTCATCTGCGTGGTGATGGAATCGAAAACGTCCCCGTGCGTGACAAAATACCTTTTCCCCTCCGTCTTCAGCGTATAGTTTCTCCGGATCTGGAACTGGCGGCCCAGTTTAAGCGGGAGCACCTGGTCCAGGAAATCGTCGTGGTTGCCTCTCAGGTAAATCACCTTGGTCTGCCGCTCCTCCATCATCTTCAGGATAATACGGAAAAAAGAAGTATGCTTCCGTTTCCACTCCCCATATTTTTTCAGCTGCCATCCGTCGATAATGTCCCCGTTGAGGATCAGTTTCTGACAGGTATACTGCTTCAGGAAGCTGGTTACCTCCTTCACTTTCGACCCTCTTGTTCCCAGATGCACATCAGAAATGATAATGGTCCGGAATGCTGTATTTCCTTTCATCCAAATAAAAAGTTTGAAGAGTTTAAGAGTTCAGGGAGTTTGAAAGTTTTATTCCATGTGTTTATTTTTCTATTGATGGAATTCGCCGGAATCACCATACTTCCGGGGCAGCGGACCACTTTGTATGCGCTTTCGCTCAGGCTCATTTCATGAAATGTTCTCTATAGGTCAGGGGCTCCGAAAGAACACGGCGCAGGTTCCTTTTACAAAGATCATTTGCAGCCATTACTTATCTGTTAACGAATCGTTAAAGCTCAATTAAATAACGCCCGTTTTTAGTACCTTGCGGCAGGAACCCGCAGCCATTTGTTCCGTAATGGATATTCCGGGAATATCCATTACGGAAAACGAATCCGCCAGCTTTATGTCGAGAAATACCATCAGGATCCTTGTCATTTTCTCCACATTGTCAATACTGGGTGTGGTAATCACCCAGATATACTGGGTAAAGAAAGCGCTGGATATCAAGGAAAGGCAATTTACCCAGCAGGCGCATATCGCTTTGCAGGAAGTAGCCAGCCAGCTGGCCTCACTCAACAATGTCATGCTGCTCAGCAACCCGGTAGAGCAGCTTTCACCGGAATATTTCCTGGTCAACACCAATTCCACGACGCAGCCCGACATCCTCGAGCATTTCCTGAAGGAGAGCTTCATCAAGCATGACCTGATCACCGATTTCGAGGTAGGCATCTATGACTGTACAACAGACAAAGTACGGTACGGGATGTCGCTGAGCACCCGCAACAGTGACAAAACCCCGGCCCCTACGGCAGGCTGGACGACGACCGACAAGTTCCCCTATTATTTCGGCATCCGGTTCCCGCATCAGGCCGGCTTTTATGCCGGTGAGTTCCAGGGGTGGCTGTGGTCTTCCGGGCTGATCCTGATTGCGCTGTCTTTTTTTGCCTATGCGCTGGTGGTGATACTCCGCCAGAAACAGCTTTCGGAAGTACAGCGGGATTTTATCAACAACATGACCCATGAGCTGCAGACTCCCATCTCTACCATCCTGATTGCCTCCGATGTGCTCAGCCATCCCGACATCCGTGAGCAGCCGGAGCGGCTGAGCCGGTATGTAAGCATCATAGGAGACGAGATACGCCGGCTTCAGAAGCAGGTAGAAAATACCCTGAAGATCGCATTGACCGAGAAAAGAAAACCCGACCTCCGGCTGGAGGAGATAGACGTCAACCAGGTATTGCGCACGCTGATTGCCAAATACAAATCCCCGATCCATACGGATTTCACGGAAAACCTGCCCCGGGTACCGGCCGACAGGAACCACTTTGAAAGCCTGTTTTCCAACCTGATAGACAACGCCATCAAGTATTCGGACGCCCCGCCGCAGGTAACAGTGCGTACTTTGCTGCATCATCACCACCTGCTGATCCGCGTGGAAGACAAGGGGGCAGGCATTCCCAAGAACCAGCACAGGAAGATATTCGGGAATTTCTACCGTATTCCTACCGGCAACATCCACAACGTCAAGGGATTCGGCATAGGTCTGAGCTACGTAAAGCAAATTGTAAAAGTCCATGGCTGGAAAATAAGCCTGGAGAGCAAACCGGGGCACGGATCTGCTTTTACGGTGATGGTCAGACCTAAAACCAGATAATTGCTGTTAAACCTGAACGAGATGGCCAGAATTTTATACATAGAGGATGACCCGAACCTCGCCTTTGCGACGAAAGACAACCTGGAGCTTTCCGGCTTCGAAGTCATCCATTGCGCGGACGGAAGCGAAGGATGGACACGGTTCCAGAAAGAACGGTTCGATCTGTGCCTGGTAGATGTCATGCTGCCCAAAACCGACGGGTTTACCGTAGCCAGAAAAATCCGGCAGGCCGACGAAAACGTCCCCATACTGTTCCTGACGGCGCGCTCACTGCAGGAGGACAAGATAAACGGCCTCAGGCTGGGCGCGGACGACTACCTTACCAAACCTTTCAGTATGCAGGAGCTTATCCTGAAAATTGAAATTTTCCTGCGCAGGAGCAAGAGGGAGGAGCTTCCCGGAAAAGACCCGTCCATCCTCCGGATCGGTCGCCTTTCTTTTGACTTTCAGAAGCTTTCCCTGACCGGCCATGGCGTCCGGCATACGCTCACCTTCAGGGAAGGGGAAGTATTGTATTACCTGGCCAACCGGGCCAACCAGGTGGTCAGGCGCGAAGAGCTGCTGAAAGAAATATGGGGGGATGATGACTATTTTATGGGAAGGAGCCTCGATGTTTTCCTATCCCGGTTGCGCAAGTACCTGTCTTCAGACCCGGATATACGGATCGAGAATGTGCATGGGGTCGGTTTCCGGATCAGCTGGTAGCTCCGGCTGCTGCACCTTATTCTTCGTAAAACTTTACTTTCTTTTCCCTGAGAAAATCTTTGATGATGTTGACGTGTACACATTGGCCCACGCTGAGAAAGGGGTAATTGGATACCCGGCGTTTTACCCCGTCCTGGACTACTTCCCGGTTGGTCTGGTCGAATCCCAAATGAAGGTGACGGGTGGCGCTCTGCATGCCATAGACAGTCCCGGCCGTGTCAAATAGCGGCCCTCCGCTCTGCCCTCTCAGCCCCGGCGTGCTCATTTCGATACCTACAATCGCGTTACCCTCGCTGATATGCCGGGTGACGATGCCGTCGATGGGGAAATTAGGCGTGCTTCCCCTCCCCTCGTCGGTCCACTCGATGTCATCTGTCACCGGATTGTACCGGTAATTGGTAAACTCCGGAAAAGGGTAGCCCAGCCTGCACAGGTATTTGCCCTGCCTGACCCGGCTGCCA
>JBEBSO010000041.1:0-12423 GCA_040394275.1 Telluribacter sp. | reverse complement strand
TGCCAGGCGCCTTTCGCCCGCTACCAGGGCAAGCCCATCGGGCTGATCGGCGACCTGGGGTGCTTCAGCTTCCAGGCAAGCAAGGCCATTGCCTGCGGTGAAGGCGGGGCAGTGGTAGGCAATGATGCGGCGCTCCTGGACGAGTGTTATACCGTGCAGAACCGCGGTGCAGCCAAATCCGGCAAAAACGTACGGATCGGTCCGAAATACCGGATGAACGAGTTTGAGGGCGCTGTCCTGATGGGCCAGATCGCCGGTGCCCGGGAGCGTTTCGAGATCCGCAACGCCAATGCCAACTACCTGACCGAGAAGCTGAAGGATTTCCCCGGTCTCCGTCCGCAAAAGCACTACCCCGGTACGGAAAGCGCTTCTTACTACCATTACGGGCTTTCCTACAAGAAAGAGCACTTCAACGGCGCGGACCGGAGCCAGTTTTTAAAGGCGATCCAGGCAGAAGGCGTACCTTTCGGTTCTTACATCAAGAACGGGCTGCACCGTGAACCCTGGGTAGATAATGTGCTGGCATTGAAAGAATACAAGAAATTCCATACGCCGGCACGCCTGAAGCAGTATCGCGAGCAGCTCCAGCTGAAAAACTGTGACCTGATTACGGATCAGACACTGGTATCGTTTGCAGGTTCGGGAACGCTGCTGGCCGAACGGTCCGAAATGGATAAGATCGTGGATGCCATTCACAAAGTTTATGACAACCGGGATAAGCTGAAAACCATTTAATTTCCTGTTACCAAGTAAGAGCTCAAAATGAGTTTATCATTTTCCCGGAGGGCTTTTTTAAAATCCGGTTCTCTTGGTGCCATAGGGTTGAGTTGCCTGAGCGCTGATGCGCTCTGGGGGCAATCTCAACCCTATGGGCACGAACCGATGTTTTATTTTGATGCTTTTACCCGCATCGGCCCCGAAAAAGTTATCCATCCCGCCAACCGCTGGCGGCTGGAAGACCTGCAAAAAGACATGGCGCACTGCTCCATTTCGGCGGCGCTGGTTTCATATACGTTGTCTTCCAATTACGACCTGCATTATTCTAACCTGGAGCTCAGCCGGATGCTTCGGCCCTATCCCGGGCTGTACGCGATATGGAATGTCATGCCTCACCATTCCGGGGAGTACCCGCCCGTCGGTGAACTGGAAAGGCAGGTGACCGAACACGGCGTGCGGGCTTTCAGCATCAGCCCGGTTTCCAACTCCTGGGACTGGAAATCGGCAGCAAGCCGGGCGCTTTTCGATTGGATTGGTCAGAAAGGGATCCTGGTCATTACCCGGGCCTCCGAGCTCGGGGGCTGGCATGATGTGGACGAGTTCCTGAAGATGTACCCGAAGGTTTCCCTGCTGCTGACCGGCTCTTCGTACGGCGAGCAGCGGTTTGTGATCCCGCTTCTCGATCAGTACAAGAATCTTCACATTATATTCGATACGTTCCAGATCAACGAGGGACTTGAATATTTTGTGGGAAAGGGCCTGGAAAACCAGCTGTTGTTCGGGTCGACTGCCCCGGCCATGTCGGTAGGCGCGCACCGTACTTTCGTCGACCTGGCGAGGATACCGCTTGCGGCAAAGCAGAAAATCGCCGGCGGAAACCTGGTGCGGCTGCTCAGGGTGAAAGACCGCCCGCGAACGGTTGAAAACAAGCAGGAAGACGCGCTGATGGCGGCGGTGAGAAGGGGGATGCCCCCGCCTGTACCCGTAGTGGATATGCACATGCTCGACGCCGGCGTATACGGCGTGGGAAGGCATTTCCGGATGTACAACGGGGATCCCAAGGGAGTTTTTGAAGCTGTGACCAAAGTAGGTTACCAGGGCGGCGGGCTGATGAGCTGGAATGGTATCCAGAGCTTCGTATCGGAAGCCGGCAACGAAACCACCCGGAAAGCGCTCGACCTCTCGCCGGGAGGGTTCTGGGGATTGGCCACTTTTGATCCCACCCATTACAGCCAGGAAGAGATGGGCGCCCAAATACGGAAAGTGTACGCAGACCCCCGGTTTATCGGGATGAAGCCCTATCCGTTTTTCGGGGTGGAGTATCACGACAAATCTTACGATATCTGGTGGCAATATGGCAACCAGCATGGTTTTTATGCGCTTGTCCATACTTCCGGCGGCGACCTGAGGGAGGTGGATGCTCTTGCGCCCAAATACCCGAATGTACGATGGGTAATCGCGCATACGGGGAGCTCGTACCGGATGGCGGACATGGCTATTGCAATGGCTAAGAAGTATCCCAACGTTTTTATCGAGATTACCTATACTTCGGTAACGGGCGGAATTATCGAATACCTGGTCAATGGCGCGGGGGCGGACCGGGTCGTGTATGGAAGCGACCTGCCGATGCGTGATCCGCGGCAGCAAATGGGATGGGTGATATTCGCGGATGTCCCGCAGCAGGCCAAGGAGCGGATCCTTGCCGGCAATGCGGCAAACATCATCAGGCCGTGCCTGAGCAGGCTGCCGGTGGCCAACCGGCCGAAGTTTCTCCGGAACGGGTAAACTACCCGTGTACCGGAGCGGAATTGAGCTAACCACGGGCCGGACCAGCCGGCCCTTAACCTGATTTTCTATGAATCCGAATGCGCGCAGATTGAGCAGGACCGCGAAATATCTATCGCTGTGGCTGTTGTTGCTCCTCGTATGGGGAGGGTTCCCGCTATACGGCCAGGTAAAAAAAGGCCCGGTTAAGGTAGCCACCATTGGTGTAGCTACTCCTTTCCGGGATATCAAGGACATGGACAAAGTGGCGGAAGATGTAAAATCTTTCTGGACCGCCCAGATCCGGCAGGTATTGCCGGACCAGCCGGACCTGATCGTACTGCCGGAGTTCTTTGATGTACCCGGCGGATACAACGATGCGAAGACCTTCAGGGAATATGCCCGGGTCAAGGGTGAAAAAACGCGTGATTTCCTCGGGCAGATCGCCAGGGAAAACCGTTGCTATATTGTCTACGGCACCGTGCTGCTGGATAAGGCAGGCTTGTTGAGAAATGCCGCTGTGCTGCTTGACCGCAACGGCAACATTGCAGGGGAGTACTACAAGAATTTCCCGACCATCGGCGAGATGGAGGACTGGGGGATGATTGCCGGTACGGAGGTGCCTGTTTTCGAATGTGATTTCGGCAGGGTAGGGCTGGCCATTTGCTTCGACCTGAATTTTGAGGAGCTGCGCGACCGGTTTGCCGCACAGTCGCCGGATGTGCTCCTGTTTCTTTCCAATTATCACGGCGGGCACGTGCAAAGCAACTGGGCCTATGCGTGCCGGTCCTTTTTCGTCGGCTCCATCAACGGCCGGGGGAGCCGCTCGGAGGTACGTAATCCCCTGGGTGAAATTGTGGCCAGCTCCACCAATTACTACAACTACACCGTGGCCGAAATCAACCTGAATTCACGGCTTGTGCACCTGGGATACAATGTCGGGAAGCTGGCGGCCGTAAAAAAGAAATACGGGCCCCGTGTATCCATGAAGGATCCGGGCTATCTGGGGCCGGTGCTGCTGACATGTGAGGACAGCTCGTTGAATATAGACAATGTATTGAAGGAGTTTGACATTGAAGACATGCATGATTACTATAACCGTTCGAGGGCGGTGAGGAAGTCCAGGCTGGAAAAGAACGTCAATTAATCCATCCGTTTTGTTCTAAGGGGGGCATGTATTCCCTGGTACCGCCTTCGTCCGCGCGGGTGTACGGTGCGGTTGTTTCGTGTGGGCCCCGGCCGGGGGAGGGGTTCATGCCGGTCGCAGCGGAGGCATCTCCTCCCATACCTGTAACAGCGCAGGAGGAGATGTTTCGGTCAACAGGCCTGTCCGTCAATGATGATGATCTTCCTCTATGTGGATTTCAAATTTCAGCTCCAGCACGTTTTCCCCGGCGAATCTTGTCGCATAGTTTTTGTCATTCCAATCCGTACGCTCAATAGTCGCTTTTACCCCGGCGTTGAGTTTACGTAAGACGTAGGTCATCCGGCTCGCCAGCGATTCGTTGGCATGGCCTATGGTCAGGTAGCCGGTTATGCCCGTTGTTTCGTACTTGCCGTTTACGGTCGTCCCGTCTCCGTAGGTTCGCTCCCGCGGCTGGAACGCGGCCCCGCTTTCATCATTGGTCTGCGGGTTCAGGATAAGGTCCCCACCGATAATAAATGCTTTGTACTGGTCGGCGACGGCCTTGCTTTTCAGGTACTCTCCCTGTACTTCCCTGCCGGCATAGTCCCAGGCCTTCAGCTCAATTTTGTATACCGCGTCGGCTTCCAGGTGAAGGTGGCCTCCGGAAGTGGCGTTGCCGTCTTTGTCAAATTTTACCGTATATGTTTTACCCCCCACTTTGTCCGACAGATCGTGGAAATGATCCACATGCTACTCTCCTTTTGCTTCATTGAAGGTCAATTGTGCTTCTTTAATGCCCTGGGGATCCACTTTATCATCGTCTTTTTTACAGGAAGCGACGGAAAGGGCTAGCATACCCAGCACAGCGATTGAAAGATGCTTTACTTGTTTTTTCATAGGATAGATTTGTTTTAGTATAGAAAAATAAAAAATGGCCGGGTTGGTTTTAATGGTTTGGATTCGTTCGGGCAGGCCGGCAGCACCGGCAGCAAAAGGATAGCACGGTCCGGAATAGGCCTCTTTTTTGCAACAATGATGCAAATATGGTAAAATGTAAATTATATATGCAACAATGTTGCGTATTTTTTTATCCCTGTCAGAAGATATAGGAATAGATGGCTGCCGGCCATTGCTTTAAACTGGCGGCGCAAAACGGAAATGAAGGGACGGGAAAGGAGTCGAAAAGCTGCAGCAGCTCAGAGCCGGCAACCGGGTTCCATGCGGCGGGTCAGCTGAACAGTACGAGGACGAGTGCCAATGCGGCAGGCAGCGCCTGGACGATGATGATTTTCCGGCTGGCCGTCAGCCCTCCATAGAGACCTGCCACAATTACGCAGCCCAGGAAGAAGCAGGCCACATTTTTATGCCATACAGGATCCTGAATCAGGAGCGACCACAGGAGGCCGGCTGCCAGGAACCCGTTGTAAAGCCCCTGGTTGGCTGCCAGTCCTTTTGTCGGTTTGAAGAGCGCTTCCGGCATGGCACCCCTGAATACTTCTTTGCCTTTCTTTTCCCAGGAAAACATCTCTATCCAGAGGATATACAGGTGTTCCAGGGCGACGATGGCGATCATTACCCGGGAAAACAGGCTCAGCAGATTTTCCATAGACTGGTTTTTTTCATAAAGGTAGGTAATTCAAGGGAATGGGAGTTTGGGGAGTTCAATAGTTCAATAGTTCAATAGTTCAATAGTTCAATAGTTCAATAGTTCAATAGTTCTATAGTTCTATAGTTCTATAGTTCGGGGAGTCAATTACCTTCCTCCGAAACGCCGGGTACCGGGGCCGGCAGGCCTTTTTACTCATGGCCCGCTGCTGCTCATTTCACCACAGATGCCCGGCCCTTATTATTGCGCGAAGCCTTCCAGTGCCCGGCTGATGGCCTCCGTTTCGTCCGGAGAAAAGGTGATGTCCATGGATTTTGCGTTCTCTATTGCCTGGGCGGCAGTCCTGGCTCCTGCCAGCACGACGGTGATGCCGGGCTGCAGGGTGGTCCAGCGAAGTACCAGCTGCGATATGGTCACCCCTTTTTCCTGCGCAACGGGTGCAAGAAGCTCCAGGAGCACTTTGACTTTCCCGGCTTCAAACTTTTTGAAATAGTTATTCCGGTGGTCGTCGCTTTTAAGGGCAGCGTCCCCGAAATACTTCCCGGTAAGCAGGCCGCGCTCGAGCGGGCTGTATGCGATGATTCCCACCCTGTGGTGCAGCGCGTAAGGGACCAGGTCCTGCTCTATGGTCCGGGTCAGCATGCTGTACCATACCTGGTTGCTGGCCGGCAAAAAAGTGTCTGCCGCCGTTTCCATCTGCGCTACGCTGTAATTGCTGACGCCTGCCGCCCTGATTTTTCCCTCCTGTACCAGCCGGTCGAGAACTTCCATGGTCTCGTCGACGGGAGTGGTACTGTCCGGCCAATGGAGCTGCAGGAGATCGATATAATCGGTTCCGAGCCTTCTCAGGCTGGCCTCCAGCTCCCTGATAATGCTGTCTTTCCCGGCATACTTGTAGACGGGAACTTTTTTCCCGTTGACGTCCAGGTCGAAGTGAAAATCTCCCCTGCCCCCGTTGCTGCCGTCCCAGACCAGGCCGAACTTGGTCAGCAGCTGGATTTTGGAACGGTCTCTTCCCCGGATTACCTCCCCGATGATTTCCTCGCTGAGGCCGAGCCCGTAAAATGGTGCGGTATCGATGGTGGTTACTCCATGATCAAGAGAGGCTGCCACAGACGCCGCCGAATCTTTCCTTTCATTGCCTCCCCACATAGTCCCGCCGATGGCAAATGCGCCGTGGGTGATGACGGACAGTTCCAGATCCGTATACCCGAGTTTTCTATATTCCATGGTGATATGCGATTTTATTTCCTGGGTATACCTGCCTCCGCGGCAAGCTCCGTCATTCCTTTCAATATACGGTCTTCGGTGCCGGTGGCCCATGCAGAAGGCATGCCGTAAACAGACTTGGCCCGGTCTCCCTCGTACCCGCCCTCTTTCAGGATAATTTCGGAAGGGATATAAGCCATGACATCGTTGGAATAGCCGGCCACAAATATGTCTTTGCCGAATATCTTTTTGAGGCCGATGGCGTATTCGGAGACCAGCTCGCCGCCCAGGGCGAAAAGCGGCTGCTCACCGATTTTCCAGATCTGCAGGGGATAAGGATAGGAGGTGATCAGTTTCTCGCCTTTTTCCCTTTTCTCGAGCATCCGGGTGGCCCATCTCCGTACATAGCTTACATTGTTAGCCTGCTCTTTTACCAGCTCTTCCCTGGAGGGGTGCGGAGCCAGCGGCAGATCGATCTCCCTGTAGACGGTAGTCAGCCGGGGTGACAGCCCGTTCATTTTTTCGTCAAGCACCGCTCTGACTGCAGCCGACAGCTCGCGTCCGTATTTGACGGACAATCCCAGCGTCATGCGCGGGAGCGGGTTCTGGTCGGCGCCGGCTCCCTGGAAAAACAGGGCAGTGGTGCCGGGATAAGCCTTTTCCAGCTCTATCTGTGCAAATCCTGCATAATCACCCGACCAGAGGTTAAATGCCAGCGAGGTGGGATGGCAGGCATAGCCGAAGGCGATCGCGAGAAGGTTACCTTTTTTGTCCTCCACTTTGAGCACGGGCACCGCAAAGTCGTTGGGACCTTTCAACTCGGTCCGGGTTTCCAGCCCGGTAGACGGGTTGTTTCGGCGGTTTACCTGGAAGCGGGCGACCCCGTTAGCGGCCGACAAGTCGGCAGGCTGCATCGAAGTGAGCGCCGCACCGGCCAGATCGATGATTTTTCCGGTGAGCCAGACGGTGTATTTGCTGATTTTTTCGGGCTGCGAAGGATCAAGCGGGTAAGCATCCACCAGGGTATTCTCCAGCACGGGCGCCGAATGGGTATGGGAGCTGTTGATCAGGATCTGGGCCTTGGAAAGACCGTGTTTCCTATAAATCTCCGATTTGATTTTGTCCGAGACGTCTTTCGGGATACCCAGCAGGTCGGTAGTGATCATTACCGATTTATTGCCCCGGGCGTCTTCCAGGGCAAGCGCCTTGGCGCATATATCGTGAAGCGTGCCTTCCGAAGGCTTGGTTCTGGAGCCGAATCCTGCCATCCACATGGATTCTTCAGGGGTAATGACCGTCCGGGAAACGCCGGCTTTCCAGCTGTCTTGCTGAGCGGAGGCTTCCGGACAGGGAGCGAGTATCAGCCAAAGGAGCAGAGTAGACAATGTTCGCAACATAGGGTAACAGTCAGGTTAGTTTATTTTACGGGTACGTACACGTGATCTGGTGCAAATCAATGCAAGCGTGTGTGGTTCGGCGGCCTTTCCGGCGCGGACGATGCCGCCGGCTCAGAGCAGCCGGCCTATGATGTGATCGATCGATATGCCTTCTGCCTCTGCCTTGAAGTTGAGCACAATCCTGTGGCGGAGCACCGGCAGGGCTACGGCTTTGACATCCTCGATATCCGGCGAGAACTTCCCGGACAGGAGGGCGTTGCATTTTGCCGCGAGGATCAGCGACTGCGAAGCCCTGGGGCCTGCTCCCCATTCCAGGTAGTCGTCGGCATATTTTGCGGCCTTTTCGGTGCCCGGCCTGGTCTTGTGCACGAGGCCGACCGCATATTCTATTACGTGGTCGGTTACAGGCACCCTGCGAACCAGCTGCTGAAATTCGCTGATGTCTTCGGCGCTCAGCACTTTTTGTGCAACCGGGCGCAGGTCAGATGTGGTGTTTTTAACGATACTTACCTCGTCGTGGTAGGACGGGTAGTCGAGCCGCACCATAAACATAAAGCGGTCGAGCTGTGCTTCGGGCAGCGGGTAGGTGCCTTCCTGCTCGATCGGGTTTTGCGTGGCGAGCACGAAGAAAGGCTTGTCCAGCTCGTGCTTTTGCCCGGCTACCGTCACGGCGTATTCCTGCATGGCTTCCAGCAGGGCCGACTGGGTCTTCGGGGGCGTACGGTTGATCTCGTCAGCCAGGATGATGTTTGAAAAGATCGGACCGGGAATAAACTTGAAATTGCGCTGCTGATCCAGGGTCTCCGAACCCAGGATGTCGGAAGGCATCAGGTCAGGCGTAAATTGTATCCTGTTAAAGCTGAGATCCAGAGAAGAAGAAATGGTTTGGATCAGGAGGGTCTTGGCAAGTCCCGGAACACCCACGAGGAGGCAATGTCCCTGGCAGAAAATAGCGGTGAGCAGCAGCTTTACCACTTCTTCCTGTCCGACGATCACCTTTCCTATTTCGGTCCGCAATTCCTCGAAGGATTTGCCGAGCGCTTCTGCGGCTTCTACATCTGAATTATATCTCACTTGTATGAATTTATATGGAGACTAAACAAGATAAAAACGCAACCGGGTATCAGGTGTCCGTCACTGGCTGTTCTGGGCGGTGGCAAGCCCGAATATGGTGCAATTCTGGAATTCAGGCTCTACGCTGATGTACACATCGTTCTTCGCTTTTTTAAACCACTCCTCCAGCGCGTTGTTCTTTTTGTTTTCCAGGACGATGTGGGCAATTTTTTCGTAGTCGTCGTTCAGGTTGGCAATATGGGGCTCTGATTTACTTTTAAACCACAGGATACGCATGGCGGTACGCCCGTCGTCCGTACGGTATTCGAGCGGCACCGTGATGTCGCCTACCTGCATGGTGTCCAGGGCGAAATAAAGGGCCGATTCGAGCGTGGCGTCCAGCGGCTGCTTGGAGGTGCCGGTCTGCGGGTTGATCAGGAGCCCGCCCGCATCCGCAGTGAGCGGATCTTCCGAATTGGCCTTGGCGGCCTGTGCAAAGGTAAGCGTGTCTGTCAGGATGAGATGGCGGAGGCTATCCAGCATCTGTTTCGCGTCCGTGAGGTCGGTACCGCGGTTATAGTCCGGCCGAAGCAGGATATGGCGGGAGTGGTATTCCGAGCCGCGGGTGCCCAGCAGCTGGATGAGGTGGTACCCGAACTGGGTTTCCACCACGTCCGACAATTCGTTGGGCTTGAGCTTGACGGCGGCTCCCTCAAACTCCGGCACCATCTTGCCGCGTTTCTGGTAACCGAGATCCCCTCCGTTCCGTGCCGAGACCACATCCTCCGAATAGGTTTGCGCCAGGATGCCGAAATCTTCACCCTCTTCCACTCTTTTCTTTAGCGCTTTCAGCTCGTTGATGAGCTTCTGCTTTTGTTCGGGAGTTACCTTGGCCAGCCGGACGATGTGCCCGACCTCTACATCGGAAGGAAAGAACGGGAGGCTGTCCTTGGGTATGGAGTTGAAGAATTTGCTTACTTCTCTTGGGGTGATCCTGATATTACCCGCGATTTTTTCCTGCATCGTCTGGGTAAGAAGCTGCTCTTTTACCTGCTGGCGCAGCTCATTTTTCAATGCTTCGGGGCTTTTGCCATAGGCGGCAGCGAGGTTCTTTTCGGAGCCGAAGCGCTGGATCATCATACTCATCCGGCCGTCCAGCTCGTTTTCCACGTTTTTTTCGTCTACTTCCACCGAGTCGATTTCGGCTTTGGCCAGGAGCATTTTATTGATGATGAGCGATTCCAGCAGCTCGCATTTTTCCGGTACGCCGCGTCCCTGGGCCTGGTAGCTCTGGTAGAGCTCCTCCAGGTCGGATTTCAGGATAAAATAATTGTCGACCCGGGCAATGATTTTATCAATAACCATCCCGCTTTGTCCCTGTCCGAAGGATAACGAGGAGATAAACGAGAGCATAGCCGTAAAAACGGCCCATTTTATTTTGGATTTCATAAATCAGGCAATGTTCAAAAGCCAAAAGTAATACTATCGGGTAATTTTTTCTAATTCTGAGGTTTCGACTTTTACCGGGAACCGTTTCCGTAGGGATTCCAGCCATTGCGCTTCCAGGATTTTCTGGTAATCGTTGATAACTGCTCCCCGTGCTTCGGCAAAAGTTTTGACCCGTTCGGGCTCAATGCGGTCTACCCGGATCCAGGTCGGCTTGCCGTCCCGGCTGATCGTTTGTTCACCGACCGTCCAGCGGATGTCTTTTACAAAATCGTTTCCCTTCGAAAAATATCCTTCTGCAATACTAACCCCTTTATTTTCCGGTTGGTTGAACGCATTTTCCAGGTCCCGGCCCGAGGTGCTGAAAAACTGGAAGCCTACCCGGCGGTTGCGTTCGGGCTGCCGCGAAAGCAGGTGGGACCCATGGTCTTTCTCAACGATCCTGGTCAGCGCGATATTGTTGTTTTTCAAATAGCTGACTACGGTTCTCAGCCGGGCCGCGGACACGGTATCCGCTTCTTCCGGGGCCCGGTACGAAGCAACTTCCACCACGTATTCGGGGTTTCGGAGCAGCGTCGCTACGACATTCAGCAGCCTGGCCTGCAGGGCAGCCTCCATCCGGGCCGAATGCAGCTCAAAAACCAGGTCTTCCGCTTTCCGCTGCAGCGGATAAGGCGATTGGCTGAGCGCAGCCATCACCCGGTGGAGCGTGCCGGTATCCTGTGCGCTTACCACCTTCAGCCAGGCGCGTTCCGGGTACCGGTATTTTTGGGCATTGGCTTCATGAAGCCTCTTCTGGCCGGAAGAATCCGCGAGCGAACGTTCCCATACATTCTTTTCCATCATCTGGGAGAGCAGCACGCCTTCCCTTATCTCGCTCATCAGCAGCTGAAATTCGGGATTTGTCTCTTCCAGGTGCCTTTTTTCATGGCTGACCAGCGCCCGGTTCAGGAAGTCGGCGTACAGGTGCCGGATGATGACGTCCGGCGCCGCACCCGTTTTGCGGGGAGCCTGGCGGAGGGTCACATAGTCGAGAAAATTCCCGGCGGCGGTTGCTTCGCCGTTGACGGAGAAAAGCGTTTTGTCTTTTACCTCGCCGGTCAGCGCAGCGGGCGCGCGCCATTTCCCGGCAAGGAGGGAGCTGTCGGCCCCGGATACAATGGTCTGCAGCAGCGCCGCGTTCTCTGTTACCGTATATTTCTCACGGAGCAGGGCAGCATGCTGTTGCTGTATGTATTTTCCCCGGGAATCGGTCACTACTTTCTGACGGAGCGAAGGCGCCATATTTTCGAAGGTATCCAGGGATTTTTTATCGATCAGCCTGATGATGTGCCAGCCCATGTCTGTCAGCACCGGCCTGGTGTAGCTGCCCGGCGCGGCCAGCGAAAATGCGGCTTCTTCAAAGGCGGGAGCCATCTTGCCGGTGGTGAAAGGGGCCAGGACCCCTCCGGACTGCCTGCCCTGTATATCATCCGAGTACCTGGCAAGCACTTTTTCCCAGGATTCGCCTTTCTGCAGCTGTGCGTAGGCTTCTTCCGCTTTCTTCCCGGCCGTAGCCACTGTTTCCGGACCCGCATTCTTCGGAACGGAAACAAGGCAATGGGCCACCCGTATCATGCCGCGGGAAGGTCTCCGGTCGAGCACTTTGATCAGGTGATATCCTGCCGGCGTTCTTACAGGCCGGGAAACCTGCCCGACCGGTGTCGAATATGCAGCGGTTTCGAAAGGGTAAATCATCTGCAATGCCGAGATATAGCCCAGGTCGCCCTGCTGGTTCCGGGAGACCGGGTCGTCCGAGGCCCTGGCCGCTGTCTCCCCGAAATCCGCGCCGGCGGTCAGTTGTTCCCGCAGCTTCGCGACGGACGCATAGGCTGCGGCCGTGTTGTGCGGGGCGGCGTCTTCCGCTGTTGCCACCAGGATGTGGGCTACCCTGATTTCCTCTTTCATTCGCTCATATGCTTCACGGGTAAGCCGGTCGATGAGCGGTTTGTCCGACAGGTATCCTTTCGCAAGGATGTCGCTGTAGGAAGAAATCTCCGCTTTGAATGCGGCGGTCGTGTCGCGTCCTTCGCGCTCCGCATCCATTACCTTGAGCTTCATATGGG
>JBEBSO010000040.1:0-12476 GCA_040394275.1 Telluribacter sp. | reverse complement strand
CTTGAGCTCGAGGTTGTTGCCGATCGACTTGATGACGTTGAGGTCGAACACGTGTCGGGGCATTTCATAAACCGTGGGCTGTACCTCTTTGTCACCGACCATGAAGATCCGTTTCCCGATCACGTTGTACAATATGTTCATCTGCAGCCCGTGGTGCAGGTCGTTGTAGTAGATGCCCGCGTTGACCAGGTAGGGAGACTGTCCCTGCAGCTGGCGGTTCTCTTCCTGGCCGGCAAATCCCGTCAGCACATCGCTTTTAATGAGCGCAGCGTTCAGCAGCAGCGTGAGCCGGTCTGCAAAGCCCGAGCCGGTCAGCCCTTTCAGCGATTTGCGGATTTCCAGCTCGGCCCCGTAGGTAGAGGCTTCCGCGGCATTGTCCACGGTGAAGGATACGCCCGATCCCGAATAGTTTACCCTGGTTTCGATGGGATTGAGGAAGTGTTTATAAAAACCTGCCAGTGAGATCACTTCGCCGTCGGACGGGTAGAACTCGTAGCGGATATCCGCGTTCTGGATCGACGGGGTCTTCAGGTTGGGATTCCCCACCCGGGTGACGTCGAAAGTAAAGTCGTAGTAGTTGAAAGGCGCCAGTTCCCTGAACTCAGGCCGGTTGAGCGTGATGCTGTAGGCCAGGCGCAGGAGCGATTTGGCGGTGAAATTGTATGTCAGGTTGGCAGAGGGCAGGAGGCGGAATACCGGGTTGTCTACATTTACCCTGGCGCCGGATCCCCTCAGGCGGCTCTGCAGGTTCTGCTGGTTATGTTCCGCCCGCAGGCCGAGCGAGGCATTGAACCGTTCGGTAAGGGGCAGGGAGGCCCCGACGTATCCGGCAAAGAGCAGGTTTTGCGCGCTGTACTTGTCGTCGTAGTTGGTACGTTCGCCGTAGTACAGCTTATTGAGCGCGATGTTGGAGGCGTCAAACAGCTTGTCGGGCGTCTGGCTGAGGATTTCTTCCGATACGCCTCCAGGGTTGCTCAGGTTAAACCACCTGGCGGCGAACATCCTGTCCTTGTATTCGGCAAAGGCACCCGCCCGCAGCCTGAAATACATTTTTTCGTTGTCTTCGTACCCGGTCCTTTTGATCTTCCGCTCCACGTCGGCGCGGAAAGAGCTCGTATACTCATCGAGGGAGGAGTAGAACCGGGCGCCGCGGGTAAGGCTGGCATTGCTGCCGGGCACGATCTCCACGCGGAAGGGATCGTTGGTTCCGATGTTCCGGCTGGTCACTATCCTTCTGAAATCAGGCTCGGAACGGTTGGTGAGACCGAAGGCTCCCGTCCATTTGACGGTTGTCAGCGCGGACAGGTTGTGCGTGCCGCTCAGCTGACCGGTATAGATGCTCTTGGACTCATAGCGGAAGGCATAGTTCTGCACATCCCGGTCGTTGTCGTTGCTGTATCCCTCCCGGTAGGTCGTCTCTTTGCTGCTGAGCTGGTTGAAGAGGTTGCGGAACTCGATCTTGTGATTGGGATTGATGAAGAACGCCCAGTTGGACATGACGCCGAGGCGGGTGTTTTGTCCGTAATACTGGTCCTTGTAATAGGTATCGATCTCGGAATACTGCGTCGCGGGGTTGAAAGAAAGATAGCGGTGCTGCTCCGTATTCATAAATTGCCCGGTGCCGGAGTAGCTGACGTGGTTGAAGGTCGTCAGTCTTTTGTCTCCGAGGTATATATTTTTATTGTACCCTACGGAGGCGCGCAGGTCCGGGCCGATGTTTTTGTTCATCAGGGTAAAAAACTGCGGGAGGTTGCGGAAGGCATTCAGGCTGCTTTCGGAAGGCCTGTTTTCCCCGGTCAGCGTGTTGGACGACGGGAAGGACGAAGGAAGCCCGCGCTCGCCGGCCCCGAATCCGAGCCAGTCCAGTGAAGCGCCTTTGTAGTCCATCACATTCCTGAAGGTAGTTCCTCCGCGGACACCGGTCGAAACGCTGACGGAAAAGCCGTCTTCGTCGGGGATGGTTTTGGTATAGATTTTAATCACGCCCCCCGAAAATTCACCCGGCAGCTCGGGCGCCCCCGATTTGAAGATAAGCATCCGGTCGATGGCGGAGCTGGGGATCAGGTCGAAGGAAAAGGACTTGGCGTCGACTTCGGTAGACGGCGTGATGGCATCGTTGAGCATCACGGTGTTGTAGCGCTCGTTAAGCCCCCTTACGATCACAAACCGGTCGTCCTGTATCGATACGCCCGGGATACGGCGGATCACCTGCGATGCATCGCGGTCCTGGGTCTTCTGGATCTGCTGGGCGGAAATCCCCACGGCAATCTGCTCGGCCCGCCTTACCTCAGTGATGACGGATACGTCCGTGAAGGTTTTTCTCTGTCCCACCACCCTGACTTCCTGGAGGGCGGCCACCTCGTCTTCCAGGGTGCTGTTGATATTGACTGTCTGGTCCGGGTAAACCGTTACGTCGATGGTTTTTGTTTTGAAAGAAACAAAGCTGATGGCAATGGTCTGTTTCCCGGCGGGGACATTCGGAATGACGAAGTTGCCGTCAGCGTCGCTTATCGCTCCGACAGGCGGGTTGGTGTTGGCCAGGCGTACTGTTGCCCCTGTTACAGGCTCCTTTTGCCTGAAGTCGACCAGGTTGCCTTTGATCGTTCCGTAGGTGGACTGTGCTGCAGCCCGGGTGGAAATACAATAAAGAAGAGTGAGAATAAATAGAATCCTGAAGTTCATATTGGGCGTCAGTAAATTTGTTTACGCAACAAAAGTAGACTGCCAATATTACGGGATTGTTAAGCGAGTGTTAAGTTATTAATTGGATGTTTCCAAGTTGCCTGTAGTAGCTTTCCGTACCCTTTTTAGACGGTATTTTTTTGATGGAAGCCGGGTTTTGAAGCCGCGGGGAGCTGTCGGAACGGACTGCCGGGTAAGTGCCTCCCGGAGCGGATTTTTTTCTAATGATTTGTTTTTCAGCAGAATAAAACCGGGTGAGCTATAGAAATCATTAAGGGTAACCAACGGGTAGGCCATTTATTTTGGCGGGGCCTGCTTCCCGGGATGCCTCTCCGTACGGGCGGAAATCTCAGCTTTGTCATATCGACACTTTTTGTACTTTTAGTTAGTATGCAAAGATAAAAGGCGGGGTATTTGGGGCTATTCCACGATACCGTTGCCGGTCTTTTCCGGTTCTTTTTCCAGGTCATGGACGAAGCCGTTGACCACCGCGTAGCGGACTTTGCCGTCTTTTTTCAATACAAAGGTGGCGGTATGGCCGAGCTCGGGGTTGCCGGAAGGGGAAGTGGAGCTGCGCAGGACATGCAGGGGAGTCGTGGTAAAGTAAAGCCCGAGTGCGCGCGTGTTGGCATTGGGGACAAGCCGGACATAGGTGTAGCCTTCCTTCAGCAGCTTCCGGGGATGGATTCCGGCCAGCTCGCTCAGGTTGCCGAATGCTGTCGGGTAAACCTTCCCTTTCTCGGCCACCAGCCCCTCTGCATCCAGCTCTTCACTGCCGTACTGGGGATGAAGGTCGCCCGCTTCTTCGATTTTGCTGTAGTAGAAAAACCTGGTGGCGTTGGCATAGCTCACCTCGTTCCGGTTGATGCCGAAATCAGTCCGGAAAGATTGACCGGCTTTTCGTACCGTGGCATTGCGTACCACGAGATCATATACCCACCGCCCGTTCTGGGGGATGTCAAAATACCGGTCTTTGTCTTCTTCCGCGTAGCTTCCGTCGGCGATGGAGCCCAGGGCGGAAAGGATGGCCATAAAGTTGAGCTGCCGGATGAATTGCTTTTCGGGATCTCCCGCGTAGCCTCCCGATTCGATCAGCACAAGCGTAGTGCCCCATTTCTGGATATTGTCTCCGAATCCTCTCGGCTCATGATCGTCGGCGTACCTGGCTACCTGGCCGGGGATGTACTTCTGCAGCTTTTTGTTCATGCCCACGATCAGCTGCATCGACCGGGCCCGGACTGCGTTGACCGACAGTTCATAATCGTAGGAAGTAGCCAGGAAGGAAATCGTGGCGACCTTCGGGCTTCTTCCGGCGGAATACCTGGGGCTCTGATCGTGGAGGTTGAAGCCGAAATCAGGCTTGAGCTCATCTACGAGTCCTTTGAGAAGGCGGGCTTCGGGGGTCTGCAGGGCAGCGGCGTCGCGGTTCATGTCGATTCCCTGCATGGTCCGCCGCTGGTACCGCTCCGCACCGTCGGGATTGAGCATGGGAACGAAGTACAGCGTCGTATTTTTGAGCAGCCGGCTGCGAAATTCGTCAAAGCCGTCCCCGCTGGCTTCCATGAAATTGAAAATGTCGAAGCTGGCCATGGTGGCGGTGGGCTCATCGCCGTGCATCTGGGTCCACAGGAGCACTTTTTTGGGGCCTGTTCCCAGGGTGAGCAGCTGTATGGGCCGGCCTTCGAAAGAGTCGCCTGCCTTTCTGACCTGGTAGCGCGGGTGGGCCGCGCGCTTCCGGATCAGCGGCAGGTTGTCCTTTTGCTTGAAACGTCTCTGCGTAAGCGTGGTCTCCTTATATTTTTCGTGGATATGAAACAGGCGGTCCGCCAGTTCGTCGGTCGGGGTGGCGATTAAACTTGTAGTCACGGTCAGAAAGGAGAAAAGCAGACAACGGGTCAGGAGTTTCATGGGAAATGGCTGGTGCTGATGAGGCTGTTGCGTAACAGACCATGCAAATATACAAAAGCTTTCGCGTTTGTAACAGCGGACCGGCTCTGTGCGCCGTTTCGGTGAGACAGGAGTTAAGTAGTATATTTGGGCGCCAACTGTAGAAAATGATGCAGATCACTCCCGAATTGCTGATAGAAGGTTACATACAGGGGATTTTCCCGATGGCCGAGTCTGACGGAACCATTTACTGGTACTCGCCGGATCCCAGGGCGGTGATCCCGATAGATACCTACCGGCCTTCCCGCTCTCTCCGGCCGGTGCTCAACAAAGGCCTCTTCGAGGTCCGGATCGATACGGATTTCGAGGGAGTCATGCGCGGATGCGCGACGCCCAGAAGCACGGGGGACAGCACCTGGATTTCGGAAGAGATCATCTACAACTACACGTATCTGCATCACCACGGACTTGCGCACAGTGTGGAAGCCTACTACAACGGGGCGCTGGTAGGTGGCCTCTACGGCGTAGCGATCGGGGCGGCTTTTTTTGGTGAATCCATGTTTCACACGATGAGCAACGCCTCTAAAGTAAGCTTTCATTATCTGATTGAAATTCTCAGGAAGCAGAAATACCAGCTGCTGGACACACAATTCATTAACGACAACGTGATGCGGTACGGTGCGGTGGAAATTCCGAAGCACGAATACCTGAAGCGGCTGCGCCGTGCGCTGCTGGGCGGGGCCCGCTTTGTCCCGGACTGATCCGGGGGCTTTTTGCCGGGCGGCGCGTTCGGAGAATCGGGAAAATATTGATTAATATTGTAACCCGGCGGTACCGGTGAAAACAGGGCTGCCGGCAGTACACCGCGCTTTCCCGACGTCAGCAGGGGCGTAGTTAAAATCCCGGAAATAACGAATTTACTTTCAAATACGATGAAGAAAAAGACTTTTACCTGTTTGTTGTTTTGCCTGTTTCACGTCATTTCTTCCGCGCAGCTGCATGAAGTCGACATCTGCGTGTACGGCGGCAGCTCTTCCGGCCTGATTGCGGCGTATACCGCGAAAATGTCCGGGAAATCCGTCCTGGTGGTGGAGCCGGGCAATTACCTCGGCGGATTGACAACGGGGGGCCTGGGTGCCACGGACATCGGCAACAAATACGCGGTGACGGGGCTCGCCAGGGAATTTTACCGGAAAACCGGCGCACATTACGGCAAGTTTGAGCAATGGACATTTGAACCCCACGTGGCCGACCGGGTATATGACGAAATGATCCGGAAAGCCGGGCTGGAAATTGTAAAGAACTTCCGCCTGGTCCAGGTGATCAGGGAAGGAGAATGGATTCGCCAGATTGTGCTCGAGGATGCCCGCCAGCCCTCGGCCGCTCTGAAGGTGGTCCGGGCGAAGATGTTCATCGACGCGACCTACGAGGGCGACCTGATGGCCCGGTCGGGCGTGTCCTATACGCTGGGCAGGGAGAGCAACCACCAGTATGGCGAAACCTATAACGGCGTGCAGCTTTCGCTGTACCACCAGCTTCCCGACGGGATAGATCCTTATGTCGTACCGGGAAAGCCGGAAAGCGGGCTGGTCTGGGGAGTGAGCGGCGCCAACCTGCTCCCCGAAGGTACCGGCGACCGGCTGATCCAGGCCTACAACTTCCGGCTTTGTCTTACCCGTGACAAAAACAACCAGATCCCGATCACGCGGCCGGACCGGTACGATGTAAAAAAATACGAGCTCCTGGCCAGGATCCTGGAGAAAGAAAAATGGACTACGGTCGGCAGCAGCTTTACGAGCGCCAGGCGGCCGGACGGTTCGTCGTACATAGACCACCTGGGCAATATGCTCATCAAGGATATGCCGCGGGGGAAAACGGATTTCAACAACTTCGGCGGATTTTCGACCGATATGATCGGCGCCAATCACAACTATCCTGAGGCCGATTACGAAACCCGGAAAAAAATATGGAAGGAGCATGAAGACTACACCAGGGGACTGCTTTATTTCCTGACCAGCGACGCCAGGGTACCGGCCCACATCCGGGCGGACATGTCCGCCTGGGGATATACAAAAGATGAGTTCAGAGACCTGCAGGGATTTTCGAACCAGCTGTATGTACGGGAGGCCCGGCGGATGGTGAGCGATGTGGTCATGAACCAGAACCACTGCGAAGGTAAGATTGTCGTGGAAGACGGGATCGGGATGGCCGCCTACGGCATGGACTCCCACAACTGCCAGCGTATCGTGGTCAACGGTATGGTGAAAAACGAAGGCGACGTCCAGAAGAGAGTCAGCGGGCCTTTCCCTATTTCCTACCGGTCGATTGTACCCCGGAGCGCTGAATGTAAGAACCTGGCCGTGCCGGTCTGCCTGTCGGCGAGCCATATTGCCTTCGGGTCTATCCGGATGGAGCCGGTTTTCATGGTATTGGGCCAGTCGGCGGCGACGGCAGCGGTCATGGCCATCGATCGCGGCGTGGCGCTGCAGGATATCGATGTGCCGGCGTTGCAGGCCAGGCTGAAAAACGATCCGCTGGCTGACGGCAGCAGGCCTGAGATCCTGATCGACAACGAGGACAAGGCGCATGTCGAGCTGGTCGGGGAATGGACGACCCGCAACGGCGGCTTTGGCCGCAACCATTTGAGCACGACGGCCGCCCCCGACTCGAAAAAGCTGGTGCGGTATAAGGCAAGTCCCGGCGAAAGCGGAATGTATGAGGTCTGGGTATACTTTTTCGACTTTGCCACCTTAACGGATGAGATCCGTACGACAGTGAAGGTCGGCAACAAAAAGAAAGAAGTCAGGATCCGGACCAGCGAGGTGCGCCAGCTTGGATTGCCCTCGGGGGATTGGGTGTCGCTGGGAAAATACCGGGTGGAAAAAGACCAGCCTGTAGCCGTCGAGGTGTACGGGCTGGGTGCCGGCGGGAAGCGCGTCGTGGCAGATGCGATGGTTTGGAAAAAGCAATAGGCCAGGCGGCGAATTCAGCACCCGGTGTGTTGTAGTTTCTGAGTTATTTCAGCTCTGTAGTTCTATGTTGTTTAGTTTTATAGTTCTGGAGTTATTTTAGTTCTAAAGTTCTAAAGTTATTTCAGTTCTGTAGTTAAACTCTTGAACTCTTTCGAACTCCTTCAAACTATAAAACTCCTTGAACTCTTTCGAACTCCTTCAAACTATAGAACTCTTTTCGAACTTTTATTCACATGAAGATAGCACAGGCTACAGCAGTGGTTACCGGAGGGGCGTCCGGCCTGGGAGAAGCCACCGTGCGGACCCTCGCGGGCAACGGGGCAAATGTCCTGATCCTCGACAGGAACGAACAGGCGGGAAACGCATTGTCCGCGGAACTGGGAGACCGGGCGCTGTTCTGCAGGGCTGACGTCGCGGATGAAAAGGAAGTGCGGGACGCGCTCGAACAGGCGGCAGACCGTTTCGGCGGATTGCATATCGCCGTGAACTGCGCGGGTATTTCGGCCGCCGCAAAGACGGTGGGAAAATCAAAAGACGGGATCTACGGGCCCCATCCGCTTGACCTGTTTGAGAAAAGCATCCGTGTTAACCTGGTAGGAACTTTCAATGTGATCCGGCTGGCTGCTTTTATTATGGAAAGGAATTCCCCCAATACGGAGGGAGAGCGGGGAGTGATTGTCAATACGGCTTCTGTGGCGGCGTTTGACGGACAGGTAGGACAGGCGGCCTATGCGGCCAGCAAGGGGGGGATTGTGAGCCTCACGCTGCCCGTTGCCAGGGACCTGGCAAAATCCGGCATACGGGTAATGACCATCGCCCCCGGCCTGTTCGAAACCCCGATGATGATGGGATTCCCGGAGGAGGTACGACAGTCGCTGGGCGGGCAGGTCCCGTTTCCTTCCCGGCTGGGAAAGCCTTCCGAATATGCGGACCTCGTCCGTTCGATTGTTGAAAACCCGATGCTGAACGGGGAGGTAATCCGGCTGGACGGCGCGATACGGATGGCGCCGCGGTAACCGGCAGGTCAGATGCGGTCGATCAGCTCCTTTACTTTCCGTACTTCTTTCCCTGCGATATGGTCTGCAATAGCGGCGGCATGCTCCCGGCCGTTCTCGATAAATACTTTTTCAGTATGAATCCCCGCCATTACGGTGCCGCACAGGTAAAGCCCTTCCACATTCGTTTGAAAAGTCAGCGGATCGTATTCCGGTACCTTCGTTTCCTCGTCCAGCCGGACACCGCACCGGCGCAGCAGGTGCTCGTCGGGGAGATACCCCGTCAGCAGGAAGACAAAATCTGCCGGAAGTGAATCCTCTTCCCCGGTAACGGTGTTTTCGACCGTGATTTTCCCCGGCGCCACCGACCTGACCACACTGTTGAACAGCGTACGGATCTTACCCTCCCGGACCCTGTTCTTTACATCGGGGACCAGCCAGTATTTGACGGTTTTCCGGAAATCCTCCCCTTTGTGGACAATGGTTACCCGCGCATCCGTACGGTACAGCTCGAGGGCTGCCTCCACCACCGAGTTGGATCCGCCGACCAGCACCACGTCCGAATAGGAGTATTTGTAGGCCTCGTCGTAGTAGTGGGACACGTGCGGCAGCTGCTCGCCGGGGATGTTCAGCATTCTCGGGTAATCGAAATACCCGGTAGCCAGCACCACTTTCCTGGCCCGGAAGGTTCCCCGGGCATCCGTCTCTATCGAAAAAGTACCGTCCGGCTGCCTGACGGCCTGGCGGACAGTGGTAAACAGCCGGAATAGGAGCCCGTAGTAGCCGGCGGCCTTCCGGTAATACTGCAGCGCCTCGTCCCGGTTGGCTTTGAAATCGGATATCGCAAAAGGAAGTCCGCCGATTTCGATATTTTCTGCGGTGGAAAAGAAACGCATGTGCCGCGGATACTTCCGGATGGACTCGGTAAGGCTGCCTTTTTCCAGGATCAGGTGGCTCAGGCCTGCCTTTCTGGCTTCGATACCCATGGCGAGACCGCAGGGGCCGCCTCCTATGATGATGACGTCGTAAAGCAATTCAGTTGTTCTGTTATGGTCTGTGCGAGAAACAGGGGTATACTTATAAAACAAATTGTATTTGCGGTTGCGTTCCCGAACTTTGAGTTATTCCGCTGCGTTTATCAGGTTGTTGCCGACTTCCCGATGGAACATAACCAGGACTTTACCCTTCCCAGAGATTTCTGCCAAAAGCTCAACCGGCTGGGGCGGAGCCGGGTTCCCTTTGTATTTGTAATTGACTATAAGTGCAGGCGGCCCGAAGTCTGGCTGGCGGACGAAGTGAACCCGGAAGAAATCAGCTACAATTTCAACGGGTTCAGCAACGAAGCGGCTTCCGCTGGGGAAGGGCTTCCCGACTTTCATTTTGTCAAGCACCCGGTCCCTTTCAGCGACTATGCCGAAAAGTTTGACTACGTGCGCCGCAACATACTGGAGGGGAATTCCTTCCTGGTCAACCTGTCTCAGCCTACCCCGGTGACGACCAACCTTTCGCTGCGGGATATATTCAGGTTCAGCAAGGCCCATTACCGCTTCCTGATGAAGGACCGGTTTGTCTGCTTCTCCCCCGAGATCTTCATCCGGATCACCGGCCACCGGATTTCTTCCTACCCGATGAAGGGGACCATCGACGCCTCGATCGCCGGCGCTGCAGACCTCCTGCTTGCGGACGAAAAGGAACGGGCTGAGCACGCTACCATCGTGGACCTGATCCGGAATGACCTGAGCCGGGTGGCCCGGAAGGTCTGGGTGGAAAGGTACCGTTACCTGGACCGCGTCACAACCAACGAGCGCTGCCTGCTGCAGATGAGCTCCGAAATCGCGGGCATCCTGCCGGACAATTATGGACGCGAATTCGGTGATATCCTGGAAAAGCTCCTCCCCGCCGGCTCGGTAACCGGCGCTCCGAAGCCGAAAACGCTCGGGATTATCGGGAAGGCCGAGGGCTATGACAGGGGCTATTATACCGGGATCATGGGATATTTCGACGGTCATCATTTTGAAACCTCGGTGATGATCCGGTACATAGAAAGCCGGCAGGGCGGTCTCGTCTTCAAAAGCGGGGGAGGTATCACCTGCTCGAGCCGGGCTGAGTCGGAGTACAAGGAGCTGGTCGATAAGGTATACCTGCCGTTTGAAGTGGCGTTCCCTTCCTGAATCCCGGTCCGCCCGGCCGATTCGCCCCGGGACAATGGTTTTTCCAAAGATTATGCCGAAATTTGCCCCGTCATTAATAGTGTTCTACCATGATTTACCCCATTATCGCCTATGGCGACCCCATATTGAGAAAAGTTACCCGCCCGGTCGAAAAGGATGAGCTGGACATCAAAAAGCTCGTTCAGGATATGTTCGAAACGATGTATAACGCATCGGGTGTCGGCATTGCAGCGCCTCAGATCGGTCTCAATTTGCGGATTTTTGTCGTGGACGGCACGCCCATGAACGAAGGCGAGCCGGATGAGGAGCGTGACCCGTCGCTGGAGAATTTCAGGATGGCCTTCATTAACCCGGAAATACTGCACGAAGAAGGAGAGAAATGGGCATTCGAGGAGGGCTGCCTGAGCATACCGGGGATCCGCGCCGATGTGCAGCGGCCTGAAAAGCTCCGTATACGCTACCAGGATGAAGAGTGGAACGTGCACGAGCGGGAGTTTGACGGGATGGCCGCCCGGATCATCCAGCATGAATACGATCACCTGGAAGGGAAGCTGTTTACCGATTATCTTCCGACTTTGAAAAAGCAGTTGTTGAAGAAAAAGCTCAGCGACATCGCCAAGGGAGTGGTCGATGTAGATTACCGGATGAAATTCAGCTACAAAAAATAGGCGGAAAGGCCTGCTGACCGCGTGCAGGCTGCCGCCCGTTTCCCCATTAAAAATGACAGAACTCCTGACGGTAGCTTTGGTGCAGACGGACATATACTGGCAGGACCCGGTAGCGAACCTGGCACGGCTGGAGGAGCGGCTTGCTGCGGACTTGCCGCCGGGTACGGATATGGTGGTGCTGCCTGAAATGTTCACTACGGGTTTCTCGATGAATGCCGGCCTGGTAGCGGAGGTTCCGGATCTGACGGCTACCCGCTGGATGAAGCAGATGGCCGCCCTGCACCGGTCGCTTGTCGTGGGCAGCGTCCCGGTCAGGGAAAACGGGAAATACTACAACCGCCTGCTCTGTGCGGACCCGCAGGGGAACGTGACGGCTTACGACAAAAGACATCTTTTCCGGATGGCCGGGGAGGATACGGTATATACGGCAGGCGCCCGCAGGGTAGTGCTCAGCTGGAAAGGCTGGAAGATCTGCCCGCTGATATGCTACGACCTGCGTTTCCCGGTTTGGAGCAGGAACCTCCCCGCGGACCCGTATGATGTTCTTGTCTATGTGGCGAACTGGCCGTCGCCGAGGAGCAGTGCCTGGAGAGCATTGCTTCCCGCGCGGGCCATCGAAAACCAAAGCTATGTGATCGGCGTAAACCGGACGGGGACGGACGGCAATGGGACCGGGTACAGTGGCGACTCGCTTGCGCTGGACTTCAGGGGGGAGCCGCTGGCCGACCTCGGGCCTGCGGACCGGATCGGGGTGGTAAGGCTTTCCGGGAGCAGCCTGTCGGAATACCGCCGTGACTTTCCCGCCTGGCAGGATGCCGACGAATTCGAGCTGAAAAATTAGGATTTACCCGGGAGGCGGTTTTTTATCCACTTCAGCATCTTCTTTTCTTTTTCCCAGAAGAAATCGAACTGGCCGAGGAGGAAGCCGTACATGAGCAGCAGGCATTGATAGGCAGGGAAAACAAACAGGATATAGGTAACTGTTTTCAGCCATAGGGGCGTATGCTCGTCATACTGAAGGAGATAAAACAGGCTCTTTCGCAGCCAGACCACGGAAGAGCCGGCCAATGAAAAAGTCAGCAGAATCATCTGACCCGGACG
>JBEBSO010000039.1:0-12481 GCA_040394275.1 Telluribacter sp. | reverse complement strand
TCAGGAAACGGATCTCTTCCTCATACTGTTCGGATGTTTTGCGAAGCTCGCCGAACAGAGGAAGACATTTCCGCTCTGCAAGCGTCCCGGCTTCACCGGCTGCTGTATGCACGGCGCTCACAAGTTGCGCCTGCGACAAAGCCTGTACCGAAACCAAAGTAGCGATTATTACACCGAAACGAACCTTCATGATATTTGTCAATCCTTCAATTTTCTTTTTAAGGAGAATTTCCGTACCAAATATAACGATACTAAGTCAAGAAATATTACAAAACCTCATTTCCTTTTGAAGGCGGCGCGGCGTTTCCCGCCCGAAGCAGCCGGCCTCCTGGCCTTTTTTTCATGAAACGCTCCCTTAAAATCGGGATCCTCACGGCGTTTCTGCCTGTCAATTTCACGCAGCATTTCCTGCATTTCTTCCCTCGGCGTCGGCGCGGTCTCCAGGTCTGCCGGCAGGTCCCCGACGGGGATTTCCTGCCTGATGATTTTCTGGATTTTTTCGATATGGTAAACGTCGGCCATGGTAATAAAGGTGATGGCCTCCCCCTCCGCATTTGCCCGGCCCGTACGCCCGATCCGGTGGACGTAGTCCTCGTAGATGAGGGGAACGTCAAAATTGATGACGTGGCTGACGCTGGTCACGTCGATACCGCGCGCGGCAACGTCTGTGGCTACCAGGAAGCGTACGTCTCCTTCTTTAAACGCCTCCATCGAGTTGATTCTTGTATTCTGACCTTTGTTTGCATGAATTATCCTCACCGATTCCTCCGCGGCCACTTTCCTGATCAGGAACTTATAGATATTGTCGGCGGATACTTTGCTCCGGGTAAATATAATCACCCGCGTAAACCTCCCGGCATCGCGGAAAAGGTATTCCAGCAGGTTGATCTTCGTCCGGAAGTTGGGAACTTTGTAAAGGCTCTGCGCCACCCGCTCTGCCGCCGTCGCCTGCGGCGTCACCTCGACCCGCACGGGAAACTCCAGGAATTCGTGGGAAAGCCCTTCGACTTTACCCGAAAAAGTCGCCGAAAAAAGGAGATTCTGCCTTTTTACGGGGATCACTTCCAGGATTCTGCGGATCTGGGGCATAAAACCCATGTCCATGATCTTATCCGCCTCATCCAGCACCATGAACGCGAGGCTTTTCACCTCGATTTCCTCCCTGAGGTACAGGTCCAGAAACCGGCCCGGCGTGCTGACCAGGATATCCACCCCGCCCCTCAGCGCCTCGATCTGCGCCCGGGGGCCCAGTCCCCCGTATATGGCCGCAGTACGGATGTCCGTATACCTGCTCAGCGCCAGCGCGTTCTCTGCAATTTGCATGACCAGCTCCCTGGTGGGAGCAAGAATCAGCGCCCGGGGTGCGTTCCCCTTCGCAAATTTAATCTGCATCAGCAGCGGCAGCAGGTAGGCGGCGGTTTTGCCGGTGCCCGTCTGGGCAATTCCCAGTACGTCGTGACCCGCCAGTGCCAGGGGGATCGCCTGAAGCTGGATCGGCGTAGGGGTAGAATACCCAGCATCTTCTATCGCATTGAGGAGCTGCCGGTTAAGCTTAAACTGGTCAAACGTGGGATCTGCTGGCTGCATAGGACAAAGTTACGGTTTCTTTTTCAAACATCCTGAAAACGCAGAATGGCAAGACGCCGGGGCCCCTTGCCATTCTGAAGACGAAAGCATCGCTATCGCTAGTTCTTATCAATATAAGTATAGTAGATCTCCAGCCTGGTGGCAAACCTGGGGTTACGCTGATCCCCGATGGCCAGCCTGGAAAAACTGTTGTTGAAGTTGTCCGTGATCCGGAGTATCAGACCCTCCCCATTGTCGATATTGGAAGTAATCATGGTGTTGCTGTTTTCCAGCGGATCAATCAGCTCGGTAACATACTGCGTCACGTCCAGTAAGTAATCATACCTGTTGTTGAAGGTATCCTGGTTATACCGGGCTGCCACGGCGGAAGAGCCGTTATAGACCACGCCGGTCAGCTGGTTTCTCAGGTTGCACCGGTACAGCGACAACCCGTCGGGAGGGATCAGCGTCCGGATGTCCTCGTCGCGGTACGGGGTTACCCGAAGCAGCGCCCTGTTCACCCGCACCCGGCCATTTGCATGCTGCGCAAACGACCGCAGGTAAGGGAAATCGACCCTGGTCATTACCCCCACACCGGCCTGTATGAAGCTCAGGTGATCCGTCCGGGCCGAGCCGATCCGGTCGCCGGCTTTCGGCTTAAGGGGAAGCCCTGTTCCGGTACGGTCGGCATTGATATAATTATAGGCATAATCGGTACACTCGATCTTATAAGAAGCGCCCAAGATCCCGTTGGCCTCGCTCGTATGATAGTAGAGAATCATCTGCGTACTGTCACGCAAAAACCCCAGCATCGGGCCGCTTTTTTCCGTGCCCGGCACCAGGGCGATACCCCTGAACAATTTCTGCCAGTCCGCGTCGGTCTGGAGCGTGTTGTTCTTGCTCATGTCCATGATGGTCTGCCCCAGCTCATCAGACAGCCGGATGTCCAGCCGGCTGCTGCGCAGGGGCCGCGCCCTGAAAGACAGGGATCCCAAAGGCGTCGGGTCATAAGCCGACTTGTTGACGTTGTAGAAAGATTTATCCTTATGGGAAATGTTCTCGGTCAGCTGGTGCACGCGGATCGTCTGCAGCATGGTGGTATCCCCGTAATGGTAGGTATACTTCAGGGACAGGACCAGCGAATCAAAAATCACCCGCGATTCCGGCTTGAATCCGCCGTTAAAAATGGTTTGCACATAGCTCTCCGCCCGGACATTCCCCAGGTAGCGGTCGGTATAGTTCCCCACCAGCAGGCGCTCGCCCGAGCTGGCCAGCGAATCCACAAAAACAGTGGAAGTAGCGACGGTAGCCGTATCTGTGAAGATCACCATGAAGTTGTCCGGGTTGGACTTCAGCAGGCTCATATTCGTTTCTCCCCATTCACAGGCGTTAAATGTCCCCAGGCAAAGCAACCCCAGCACCCAGTTAAAGCATCTACTCCTGTGAGACAACAACATCAACTTCCTTAATTTCATATACGGATACCAAAATTTCAACCGGCAAAAGTAGGTGAGTGACGGAGAGCTATTACCGAAAAGTAGACCAACTACATAAATGTGTAGACGAAATAGTTTTTTTCGGAGATATGCAACAAAAAAATGTAACTTTACGTATTTAATAGCATTTCGCAGTATGAAAATCATAAGTTGCATCATCATCGATAACGATAAAAGAGACTTGAAAATTACAAAGGATCAGGTCATGCGGCTGCCCTTCTTACATCTTGTCGGTACATATACCAAGACGCCGGAAGCGGCCGAAGCGTTGCACCGTGATGCGATAGAACTTATTTTTACCGAAACCGAAATGCCCGGGCTTTCCGGCATGGAGCTCGTCCGGAGCGTGGCGCCCCGCCCGAAGGTTATTTTCGTGACTGCCCATCCCCAGTATGCCCTCGAGAGCTATAACCTGAACGTCGTGGATTACCTGCTCAAGCCGGTTTCCGAGCACCGGTTTGAAATGGCGGCCGCCAAGGCGCTGGAGCTGAGCAAGCTGCAGGAGCTGTCCCGGGTGAAGCCGGCCGGGATGGAGGACAACCCGCATTATATTTTCGTAACTTCCAACTATTCACTGGTGAAAGTGAATCTTGAAGAAGTATCACATATTGAAGGACTGAAAGATTATGTAAAAATATATACGTCGACCCAGAATAACCCCATCCTCACCCGTATGACGATGAAATCCATAGAGACCAAATTACCGCCGCACCGTTTTTTCAGAGTCCATAAATCGTATATCGTCGCCCTGGAAAAAATCGAGGCCATCCGGAACCAGCGTGTGAAGATCGGCCAGTACATGATCCCGGTCAGCGATTCAAATTATGACTCTTTCAGAAGAAAAGTAAATGCCTGACTGAATTGAGTATGATCCTGATACAATTTTCATCTACACAATCAGCCCATTTATCTCAAATATTTTTTTTATCCCGATAGTCACTCGAATTTTGGCCGTTTTATTAATTTATATTAAACAATTACACGTTGATATGTTTCGTACAGGAAAACAATTTTTAGGGATAGTACTTGTGTGTTTGTCTTTATTTGCGCAGTGGGGGTGTAACAGAGACGTAGATGCAGATTTGGTTGGTAACTGGTATAGGTCCGGGGTTCCTGACTTCAGAGGCATAGCAAGAAGCTCCGCCGTAGCGTTTGTGCTGGGCGATTCCGCCTATGTAGGGACCGGCTATTCCAACCAGCTCAACTCCCTGAAAGATTTCTATAAATTCAATGCAGATTATAACAGCTGGACCCAGATCGCGGACTTCGGCGGGGAGATCCGGAACGATGCCGTGGCCTTCGCCGTCTCCGGGAAAGGCTATGTCGGGACCGGCTACAACTCCAACGCCGAAAAGTATACCAAAGATTTCTGGCAGTACGACCCGACCAAAAACAGCTGGAAAAAGATCGCCGAATATCCCGGTGATGCCCGGCAGCATGCCACCGCTTTCACCGTAGGCGACAAAGCTTATGTCGGCATGGGGTACGACGGGATCAACTACCTGCAGGATTTTTACGAGTATAACCCGGCCAACGATTCGTGGAGAACCGTATCCGGTTTCAGCAACAAGCGCCGCGGGTCCGTAGGCTTCAGCATCGGCAACAAAGGCTACCTGGCCTTCGGTCTCAACAACTCGCAGAAATACAGGAGCGATATCTGGGAATTTAACCCTTCCGAAAACAACGGGATCGGTAAGTGGACCCAGAAAAATATACTTAAAGTCGATGATGCGGAGCAGGGACGTGCGTTTTCCGTACCGCTGATCATCAACAACAAAGCCTACCTGGTGGGCGGCAGCAGCGGAGGAAGCCTTTCTACCGTATGGGAATACGACCCGTCGACCGACGCCTGGACTGAAAAGACTTCTTTCGAAGGCGGTGCCAGAAACTACGCCGTCGGGTTTGTTCTGAAAGGAGTCGGCTATTACGGAACCGGGATCGCCGGCAACCGCCTGGACGACATGTGGGGCTTCAACCCCGATGCCGTACAGGATGACGATGACAACTATTGACCGATAATCCGTGACAGGTATCCTGACAAAAAAAATTAAAACTGTACTATTGATACTGGCTGCTGTGATTACGGCAGCCAGTGTTGTTTTCCTGGTAAGGGAAAAGCATGGTCCGGCATTTAAAACCGACGTATTCGCGGGCAGCAGCGGATGGGGCTACCGGATCACCCTGAACGATACGATACGCCTGATCGATCAGCCCATGATCCCGGGCCGCGAGGGCAATACCGGATTCAGGACAAGGGAGGAGGCTCAGAAAACGGCTGATCTTGTGGTAGCGAAGCTGAAAAAGGGAATTCTTCCCCCGTCCGTCTCCAGGAAAGAGCTGGATAGTCTAGGCATTAAATAGGAGACTTATGATGACCAGATCGCTTAAATACCTTTTGCATGCCGCGATGTTCGCCGCTTTCGCGGGCCTGCTCACCCACTGTGCCGTCCCGATTACGACCGGCACGAAGTATCCCATAGATATTTACATGGAAAACGAGCGACCGGACCGTCCTTACTCCGAAATCAGGGAGGTGGAGATTTCCAGTGAAGACACGCTTGCCCTGCAGCAGACCAAGGGCGCCGGGCAAACCAGGTACCGCGGGAAATCGTCCCAGGACAAGGAGCTGCTGAAGGCGCAGCTTGTGCTGAAGGCACAGAAGCTCGGAGCGGATGCTCTCATTCATGTGAAGTACCAGTACTTCGCCTCGGCTACTTCCGAGGGCTTCATCATTAAAGGAATGGCCGTGCGGTACCGCGGGGAATAGATGAAAGGGCCGGACCCGCTTACATGCCCAGCAGCAACTCCTTCAGGACAGCCTGGGCGGACCATTCACGGTTGCCGGCCTGTTCGATTACCAGCGATCGCGGACCGTCCAGGACTTCGTCGGAGACCTTGACGTTTCGCCGCACCGGGAGACAATGCATAAATTTCCCCTCATTCGTCAGCTGCATTTTCTGCTCCGTAATCATCCAGTCGCTTCCCTGGGTCAGCACCTGCCCGTAGGTGTGGTAGGATGACCAGTTTTTGCCGTAGACAAAATCCGCCCCTTCCAACGCTTCATCCTGGTTATAAATGACTTTGGCCTTACCGGCAAATTCGGGAGCGAGATCATAGCCTTCCGGATGCGTTATGACAAACTCCACATCCATCCGGTTCATCCATTCCGAAAACGAATTGGCGACAGCCTGGGGCAACGGTTTAAAATGCGGAAGCCAGGTCAGCACCACCTTGGGACGGTCCCTGACACGGTTTTCCTCGATGGTAATGCAGTCGGCCAGCGACTGCAGCGGGTGGCGGGTGGCCGACTCCAGGTTGACCACCGGGACGCCCGCATAGTTCTTAAATTGCCGGAAAACCAGCTCACTGTAATCTCTCTCCCTGTCCTGTAACCCGGCGAATGCCCGGATCCCGACCAGGTCGCAATACTGCCCGATCACCGCTGCCGCTTCTTTCACATGTTCCGCCCTGGTCCCGTTCATCACCACGCCCTCTTCCATTTCAAGCCCCCAGCTGTCCTGGCCGACATTGAGCGAGATCACCTGAAGGCCCAGGTTTTGCGCCGCTTTCTGCGTGCTCATCCGGGTCCGGAAGCTGGAATTGAAAAACAGGAGCCCTATGGTTTTGTTTTTCCCCAGGTGCTGGTCGCCAAAAGGATTCCCTTTTGAATTTATCCCGCTGGAAATAAGTGCTTTGAGGTCTGAAACGTCGTGTATTGAGAGAAAATGCTTCATTATAAGGTACAGGCTTTGACTGTATGAGTATGGTTAGGATGCGAAACTACTAATTTCTGTATTCAATGCTTCCAAAAACTTGTTCGCTTCTTCTTTCCCGACGGCCAGCGACGGCAGCAGGCGGATCGTGTGGGCGCCCGCCACACCGGTAAACAACCGGTGGTCAAACAAGAGCTTGTTGCGCAGGTCTTTCACCGGGAAATCATATTCGATCCCGATCATCAGGCCACGGCCCCGCAGCTCCTTATACCCCCCGATCTGGCGAATCCCCATCATCAGGTAGTCGCCCATCCTGGCGGCATTTTCGATCAGCCCTTCCTTTTCGATCACCTCGAGGACGGCGAGACCGGCCGCCGAGGCCAGGTGATTGCCCCCGAAAGTGGTCCCCAGCAAACCATAGCTGGCTTTGAACAGCGGAGAGATCAGCACGCCGCCGATCGGGAAACCGTTCCCCATGCCCTTGGCCATGGTAATCAGGTCCGGCTCGATGCCGCTAAACTGGTGAGAAAAGAACCTGCCGGAGCGGCCATACCCGCATTGCACGCCGTCTACGATAAGTATGGCGCCGGTTTCATTGCATCTGCGGCGCAGCGTCTGCAGAAAGCTGTCAGAGGCTACCTGGATACCTCCAACACCCTGGATGCCTTCCACGATGACCGCACACACCTCCCCGGTAATTCCGCGTTCCGCCTCATCTACATCATTAAACGGCAAAAACGTCACATGCTCATGGTAATTGACCGGCGCTACGATAGACGGGTTGTCGGTTACCGCCACGGCGCCTGCAGTCCGGCCGTGGAAGGAGTGGCTGAAAGCGATCACCTTGGTCCTCCCGTTGTGAAACGAGGCCAGCTTCAGCGCGTTCTCATTGGCTTCCGCCCCCGAATTGACCAGGAAGAGCGAATAATCCCCGTACCCCGACATTTCGCCCAGCTTTTCCGCCAGCCGCTCCTGGGCGGATATCTTCACCGAATTGGAATAAAACCCGATTTCCTTCAGCTGCTTCGTAAGCGCTTCCACATAATGGGGATGGCTATGACCGATGGAGATCACGGCATGACCGCCGTAAAGGTCCAGGTACCGGGTCCCGTTTGGGTCCCAGAGATAGCTCCCCTGCGCTTTGACAGGTTCGATATCATAAAGCGGGTACACGTTGAAAAGTTGTGACATCTCTGCTGAAATATTAGATCCTGAACTGTTAAAAATAGGGTGCCTTCAACTTCAGACCGGCCGTTTCGGCCAGCCCGAACAGCAGGTTCATGTTTTGTACTGCCTGGCCTGAAGCCCCTTTTGTAAGATTATCGATCACCGAAGTAACGAGCAGCCTGCCGTCGTGCTTTTCCAGGTGGAGCAGTACCTTGTTGGTATTGACGACCTGCTTGAGATCAACCGGCGCGTGACTCACATGCGTAAACGGGTGACCTGTGTAATAGGCCTCGTACAGGTGCCGTGCCTCCTCCTCCGAACCGTCGTATTTCGTATACACATTGGCAATGATCCCCCTGGTAAAATCTCCGCGGTAGGGCAGGAAGCTGATCTCCCGGTTAAAGCCTGCCTGCAGCGCGCCGAGGCTCATCCTGATTTCCTTCAGGTGCTGGTGCGTAAAGGCTTTGTACACGGACATGTTGTTGTTGCGCCAGCTAAAATGCGTGGTCGGGCTAAGCGCCTGCCCCGCTCCGGTGCTTCCCGTTACGGCGCTGACATGGATTTCCTCCCTGAGCAGCCCGGCTTCCGCCAGGGGCAGAAGCGCAAGCTCGATACCGGTCGCGAAGCAGCCCGGGTTGGCAATTTTTACCGCCTTCCGTATCGCCTCCCGCTGAAGCTCCGGCAGCCCGTACACGAAGCCCGCCGACTCATCCCTGAAATCCGTGCTCAGGTCAATGATGCGCAGGTGATCCGGTACGCTGTACGCCTCCAGGAACTTCCTTGATTCATTGTGCCCGGAGCATAGAAAAATAACATGAAGATCCGGCTTTCCGAGGAGGTCCGGGACGTCCTCTCCCGAAAAATTCAGCTCCGTGTCTCCAAAGAGATCCGCGTGAACGGCATGTACCGGCTTCCCGGCCTGGCTTTTGCTATGGGCAAAGGCGATGTGGGCATGGGGATGGTTGAGCAGTATCCGTAACAGCTCCCCTCCCGTGTAACCCGCTGCCCCTATAATTCCGACGTTGATTGTCTGCTGCATAATTGGTGTTTCTTAAAATTTCCGGAGCCCCGGCGTCACTCGGCCAGTTCCGAGATCTTCTGATAAATCATGGTCTGGTTGGACGCTACCTTGGAAAAGCCGCGTACATCGTCTCCCGTCCAGGCATTGTTCATCTCACCGTAGCTTCCGAACACCGGCGACATCAGATCGAACGCCGAAGAGATCCCTTCTACATGGAACCGGTACGGCGCGAGGTATACATGGACTTTCCCGGTGACATGCCCCTGGGTATCCGCCAGGAAAGTTTCGATATTGCGCATGACAGGCTCCACAAACTGGCCCTTGTGCAGCAGGCTGCCGTACCAGTTTGAAAGCTGTTCTTTCCAGTACAGCTGCTGCTCGGTCAGCACATGCTTTTCCAGCGTATGGTGCGCCTTGATAATAATCAACGGAGCGGCCGCCTCAAAACCCACCCGGCCCTTGATCCCGATGATCGTATCGCCCACGTGGATGTCCCGCCCGATGCCGAAAGGCTGCGCTATTTCGGTCAGCTTCTGGATGGCCTTCACAGGTGACGCGCTGCGTTCGCCGTTGAGACCCACCAGCTCTCCCTTCTCAAATTCCAGCGTAATCCTTTCCGGAACGGTCCTGGAGACCGGGGTAGGCCAGGCCTCTTCCGGGATATACTGGTCGGAGGTCAGCGTTTCCTTTCCGCCTACAGATGTCCCCCACAAGCCCTTGTTGATGCTGTAAGCTGCTTTGTGCCATTCCCGGCTGACCCCCTTGCTGATCAGGTATTCAATCTCCGCCTCCCGGGAAAGCTTGAGGTCACGGATCGGCGTGATGATCTCTGCGTCAGGTGTAATGATCCGGAACGCCATATCAAAACGTACCTGGTCATTGCCCGCACCGGTACTTCCGTGGGCAATGGCCGTCGCCCCGATTTCCTTCGCATACGCTGCAGCTGCCAGCGCCTGGAAGATCCGTTCGGCGCTTACCGACAGTGGGTAGGTATTGTTTTTCAGGATGTTTCCGAAAATCAGGTACCTGATGCATTGGCCGTAATACTCGTCCGTCCTGGATATGGTTACATGTTTTTTGACACCCAGCGCGTAAGCATTGCTTTCGATCGTTTTCAGCTCTTCATCCGAAAAGCCCCCCGTATCTACCAGCACGGAATACACATCATAACCTTTATCTTCCGATAAATACTTGACGCAAAAGGAGGTATCCAATCCTCCGCTAAAAGCTAAAACTACTTTGGGTTGAGACATCTTTATGATTTAAAATTAAAAAACCCCGCCGGACGCTTAACAACAGCCGGCGAGGTCAGGGATTTTACAATACTAATATCAAGCCCGGGTCCTATGAGTGGACCACCATTGCCTCGGCTGTTTTCTTTTTCTGATTGGAATCCCTTCGCAGCATGATCCTCTGCTTGATGCGCATCCAGCGCTCATACAAAGGAAGCTCTTTCAGGAAATTCCATTTACTGTTCTCTTTCTCCTGCTTCTTTTCATTTTCAGGATTGTACATCATGCCTGTGCACAGGCAGTTCTTCCGGTTGGTACGCGTCAGGATGTCGTAGTTGACACAGCTCGCACAACCCTTCCAGAAGGCCTCGTCGGCCGGCAGCTCGCTGAAAGTGACCGGCTCGTAGCCCAGGTCCGAGTTGATCTTCATCACCGCCAGGCTGGTGGTAATGCCGATGATCTTCGCGTTGGGATACTTTTTACGGGAAAGCTCAAATGCTTTGGCCTTGATGGCTTTTGCAATACCGCTCTGACGGAAGTCCGGATGAACGATCAAACCTGAATTTGCCACAAATTTACCATGTTCCCAGGTTTCTACGTAACAAAACCCTACCCAATCTCCAAAAATATTAGTGGCTATGATCGCTTTCCCCTCGATCATCTTCTCCATCAGGTATACCGGGGACCTTTTGGCTATACCGGTACCCCGCTTTTTGGCACTCTCCTCCATCTCCTTACAGATGGTCTCGGCATAATGAAGATGGTCCTCGTTGGCAATCTGCACTATAAGCCGGCTATCGTGATGCTCTGAATTTTTCATGGATTGATTAAACAACAGGATAAATAAACCCCGTCCGTGTAACCAGCGGACACCTTAAATTAATTTGTAAAAAAATGAAACGGGATGAGAAGCTTTACCACGTAGGTAAAAAAAGAGAGTATGGCCCTTAAGGCCTGTACCGGAAGGGAGTAGTATGAAAAACGTTATGTGTACCGTTGTTGTTCATCCTTTTTTGCGGCGGTGTTTCTTTTAAAACAGTGCAAAGGTCATAAAAAATTCAATGGATACACAAATTATCTTTCTTTTTTTTTACAAGGCCCCGATCCACCCCAAAACCAGCTCCGGCCTGAAGAAAACCAGCAGGATCAGCGCCCCGATTATTCCTGCAGCCGCGCCGGAATAACGGATACGGGCCGGTTGTACTTCCTCCGCCTGCCGGAAAAACAGCACATACGGCAGGTACAGGTAATAAGCCAGCGCAATCCCGGCATTGAGTATCCCTCCCACCAGAAGCCAAAGCTTCCATGCGGCTCCCGCCTGCTGCCAGCTTTCCCACAGGGCCGAAAACACCAGCCACTTGGCTGTAAACCCGGCGGTTGGCGGCAGGCCCGCAAATGCCACCATGGCCAGGGTGAGGGAACCCGCAGCCAGCAGGTGGGTTTTTCCCAGGCCTGCATAGTCATTCAAGGTGGTTTCGGACCGGGGGAGGATCACATCAGCCAGCAGGAAGACTCCCATGTTGAGCAGGAGATATACCACCAGGTAAAAAGTAGTCGCTTCAAATCCTGTCCGGCTCAGCACAACCAACCCGACCAGCAGATATCCCGCCTGCGCGACAGAAGAATAGGCCATCAGCCTGCGGAAGTTGCGCTGCCACAAGGCTCCCGCATTGCCGGCCGTCATGCTGATCAGGCACAATCCCCCCAGCAAAGCCAGGCTTTCCTCCGGGAAGGCCTCCAGCAGCCGGGCAAAACAAAGGATCACGCCGATCTTGGGTATGACGGAGAGAAAAGAGACCAGTGGCGTGGGCGTCGCTTCATAGACATCAGGCGCCCACAGATGAAATGGCACAACAGACAGCTTAAAGAGCAACCCGGCAAAGAAAAGAAAGGATACCGTATAGAGGGCAGGGGCGCCGGACAGCTGCAGACCGCCGAGCAGGGCAGGATCTGCAATGCGCAGGGTCCCGGTGATGCCGTAGATCAGGGAAATGCCGTACAGCATGACCGCGGAGCATACCGTACCGTACAGCAGGTATTTTATACCGCCTTCCGCAGCTTTTTTCTTCGGCGACAGGGCCACAAGCATGTAAGAGCTCAGGGAAATCAGCTCCACCGACAGGTAGATCGTCAGCAGGTGCACAGACATGCAGAGCAGGAAAACCCCCAGCACGATACAAGCCATCACCATATACAGCTCCGCCGGAAAATCATACCGCAGCATCCGGATGTGGAGCAATATCACCATCCAGACCAGCAGCGCCAGCAACATATAGAAAACGGCCT
>JBEBSO010000038.1:0-12570 GCA_040394275.1 Telluribacter sp. | reverse complement strand
CATATCGTAAAGCTCGGCAATCTTACGGTCAGGATCGGCAATGATAGGGAAGTTCACCTCCGTATTGCTCACTTCATTGATATCCGGGACCCAGCGGTTGTGCGAGTCGAGGTTGTCGACACTGATCGCAATGGCCTTCACGCCGCGTTTTTCAAACTCACCTTTCAGCAAAGCCGTCTTTCCGAGTTCTGTGGTGCAGACCGGGGTAAAATCTGCAGGATGTGAAAAAAACAATCCCCAGCTGTCTCCCAGCCATTCGTGAAAACTGATCACCCCGTCGGTAGTTTCTACCTCAAAATCAGGGGCTACATCTCCTAATCTTATTGACATAACGACAAATTTATAGTTGAAAAAAAAATTAACCTACTTTCTTTATAGACTTACTTTATCAAATATATAAGTTTAATTCCTCACAAAAAAGTTCCGGATACCGGTAATTCCGGCACCTTTTTCAAATACCGGTCATTTCAGCAGCTCCCGGTAAATGACGTCCATAATTTCGGTACGGACGTTAAGCTGGCTCAGCAGCCCGTTGTCGCGCGTAGGGTATACCCGGTTGGAAAGAAATACATAATTCAGGTTCCAGGCCGGGTCCGCCCAGGTCATGATCCCCGTAAAGCCGGTATGGCCGAAACTGGCCGGGCTGGCGTACTTCGGTGCATTTCCGGAGTAGGTAAAGGTCGGTTTGTCAAAGCCGATTCCCCTCCGGCTGCCGCTTTCCGGAAACTGGTACCTGGTGAACTCGTCCACCGCCTTTTCACTGATCAGCTGCTTCCCGCCGTAATATCCCCGCTGCAGGTACATCTGCCATACTTTCATCACATCATTGGCATTGCCGAACAGGCCGGCGTGCCCGCTGATGCCTCCGAGCATGGCGGCCGCCTCGTCATGAACCTGCCCGTGAATCAGCGTCTTCCTGAAAAACGTATCCCTCTCGGTAGGAATGATCTCGTCGGGTTTGTAGAACCGAAGCGGGTTCAGCGTCAGTGAAGCCGCCCCGATTTTCCGGTAGAAACGGTCTTTCAGGTACTCTTCGAAATCAACCCCCGAAAGGCGCCTGACCACCTGGGGATACAGGATAAACGACAGGTCGCTGTATACATACCCCTCTTCCTTATTGAGCGGGGACTCTTTTATAGTGTTGAAGATGGTAGCGGCATATTTGCGATGGATAAACAGGCTGTCCCTTACCACCGAAATCGGGTATCTCCGGGATTTTTTCGTACTGAAGGTCCTTCGCTTCCAGGAGCCGTCCGGCCTCCGGGCCTCCCGCCAGAACTGTATCCAGGACTTGAGCCCGGCGCTGTGCGTAAGGACCCTTCTCCAGGTGAGGTCCGCCTTATTGGATTGCAGGTAGTCCGGCAGGTAGTCCTTCATGGTGGCATCCAGATCGAACTTGCCTTCGCCGTACAGCGAAAGCAAGGCCAGCGTCGACGCCGTCACTTTCGTCACCGAAGCCAGGTCATACAGATCGGTCAGGCGTAGAGGCACGTTGCTTTCATAAGTCGGATGCCCGTATGCTTTCCGGAAAAAAACCTTGCCGTCTTTGGCCAGCTGCACCACGCATCCGGGCGTAGCGCCGCGGCTGACAGCCAGGTTGGCGATCGAATCAATGCGGGCGGTAATAATTTCCGAATCAAGTCCCACCTCCTCCGGAACCGTATATTTCAGGCGTCCGAGCGCCGGCGTATCCAGCCCGTCATCGTAGCGAAAGGACGCGTTGACCGTCACCGGCAGCCGGCCCGTGCCCGGGATGGCGCCGAAGATCAGCTGTGCGGACAGATCCTCCGTATAGGGAGTCAGCTGGTAGGCCATCAGGATGCCCCGTGCCTTTTCAATGCCCGGGAGCCTGCCCAGCACGTACGGGTTACCGAATACCGTCACCAATGCCTTGCCGGTAGCGGTCAGCTCCCCGACCGCCTTCCGGGTACTTTCCGTAAGCCCGTAACCTCTTCCCGGCGAAATGCTCCCCAGGTGTACCCCCACCAGCACCAGGTTATAACCGCGCAGCTGCTGAAGCACGCCGGCTATGTCCGCATCCGACGCCTGCGCCAAAAGAGTAAACCGGTCGGTGCGTGTGTACAGCCCGGCCGTTTTCTGGAAAGTCGTCTCCTCCTCCGCCCCCACCGATACCACGGCCACGCGCAGCGTATCCAGCTCCCTGAGCGGAATAAGACCGGATTCGTTTTTAAGTACGGTCAGCGCTTTTTCGGTCAGCAGCCTGTTGGTCAGCTGTGCCCCCGCCGGGTTCAGATCTTCGTAAAGCGCGGCCAGCTCGACCGGTTTATACTGGTCCAGGCCTACCCAGGCTTTGGCTTCGAGCACTTTTCTGCACCGGCTGTCGATCTCTTCCCAGGTGAGCTTTCCTTCGGCCACCGCCTTCCGGATTTCGGCGATCGCCCGGGGGACATCTTCCGTAAACTCGAGCAGGTCCATTCCTGCTTCCAGGCCCCGGGCATCCGCCAGCCCGGCGGGGTAGTATTTGGTCACCCCTTTCATGTTCATCGCATCTGAAAAGATCAGCCCCTTGAACCCCAGCTGGTTTTTCAGCAGACCGGTAACAATGGGCTTCGACAACGTAGAGGGAAGGTGAGGCACCGGGTCGAGCGAAGGGATGCTCAGATGTGCGATCATGACCCCGCTCAACCCGTTGCTGGCCAACACCCTGAAAGGAAACAGCTCCAGGGTATCCAGGCGGGTACGGTCCTTGTCGATCACAGGCAGATCGTAATGAGAATCCGTCCCCGTATCACCGTGCCCGGGGAAATGCTTTGCGCTGGTCAGCAAACCGTTCTCCTGCATGCCCCGCATGTACGCCAGCGCTTTTTCCGCAACCCTGAACCTGTCTTCGCCGAAAGACCGGAAATTGATCACCGGGTTGTCCGGGTTGTTGTTCACGTCGACGACCGGGGCAAAGTTGACATGCACCCCCAGGCGGCGGGCCTGCTGCGCCAGCTCGGCCCCCATACGGTAGATCAGCTCGTTGTTTCCCCGGATAGCTCCCAGCGTCATCTGGTAAGGATATCTTACGGTAGAATCGATACGCATCGCCAGGCCGAACTCGGCATCCATCGCAATGAGCAGCGGCACTTTCGAAGCGGCCTGGAAACGGTTGGTAAGGTGCGCCTGGGGGACAGGACCGCCCTGGAAGAACACCACACCTCCGACCTTGTTTTCCCTGATCAGCCTTTCGACGTAGGCCGGGTTACTTTTTTCCGTCCCGATCAGCGCCCTTTTCGTATCCGACACGGCGGCCACCATGATCAGCTGCGCTATTTTCTCGTCGGGAGAAAGCGAATGAAAGACCGAATCCACCCACCTGCTCCGGGCATTCAGGAAATCCGGCGCCTGCCCGACCTGGGCGGCCGGGAAGTGCGGAAGCAGCCCTGACGCGCAAAGCATAAAAACCAGGCCGGCCAAATGTTTTTTCATAAATAGCTGTTTTACCGATAAATATAACGCCGGTCAACGGCCCTGCCGGTCCGCCCGGTCGTCCTCCAGCAAAAGCAGGGCATCCCTGTTTCGCAGCCACACCGCCTCACCAAGCTGGTTATTGGCCTGCATGGTCAGCAGCCCGGAAGCTGCCCCCGTACCCAGGCCCACCCAAAAGAAGGTCCTGATCAGCCTGCGGTCGCCGTTGATAAGCGCCGTCACCGATCCCAGGGCTCCGGCAAAAGATATGACCGTGCCGACCGTGCGGTTTTTCCGGGATCGTAAGTACAGCTGCATCCCCCCGGGGGATATGCTGAACTCCCGCCTCAGGTTGTTCCTGCCATAGTAAAGCCGGTTGTCTTTCACGTAAGCGCTGGCCCCCTTCATGTGTATTGTCTCCCTGTCGTACCACCGCCTGGCCTTTCCAAAATCAGCTCCCTGCTGGGCCAGGACTGGCTGGACAGCCCATCCCCACATTGCCATCGCCGCGCAACAGGCGGTAAACCGGCACCGGCTGCCAAAAATAAATCTAATCACCATATCAAATCTGCCAGTTTGGGAGCCATGATGAGCACCCCGACTATTGCCGCGGTGGCGGCAGCGATCAGCACTGCGCCTGCCGACAAATCCTTCACCTGCTTAATCGCCGGGTCGATATCGGGCGTCACCCTGTCGGCCAGCTTTTCAACAGCCGTATTAAAAGCCTCCGCCATCATCACCAGCCCGATCTGGATGACGATCAGGCTCCACTCTGCGGGCGAGAGTTCCAAAAAAAATCCGACAATAACCACATTCAGCGCTATTGTCAGATGTATGATTGCGTTATGCTCGTAACGAAACAAAAAGACGATGCCCTCAAATGCATAGCCGAAGCTACGCAGCGCTTTCTGAATTACAGACATGCTCCTGTCTTTTGAACCTGCTCCTCTCCGGCAGCATGCTGCCACCTTATTTGCCGCGATCCGCAGCGATGTACTCCCGCATCATCGCCCATTCACGCCCGGGATGGGCTGCCTTGAACGTCTCCAGGTTGCCTTTATCCTGGAGGGTGATGTAGCAGGTCTTCCCGTTCCTCCCGCCAAAGCAAATATTCGAGACTTTTTCCCCGATCGTCCGGATGGTGTTGATCAGCTTGCCATCCGGAGCGACCACTGCTACCTGGGCCTTTCCCCACCTGGTGATGTACAGGTTGCCTTTGATGTCGCACCGCATCCCGTCGAGTCCGCCGTCTTCAAATTGATGGTGCAGGCGCTTGTTTGACAGGGAGCCGTCAGGGGCAAGATCAAAGGCCCACACATTGCGCTGTACGGTCTCGTTGACATAAAGTGTCTTTTCGTCCGGGCTCACCTCGATCCCGTTGGTAGTGCCCATGTGCTCCGCCACAAGCCTTGTCTTCCCTTCCGGAGATACGTGCCAGACCTGGCCGGTGCTGTTTTTCCAGTCCGGGTCGGAGCAGAAAATATGCCCTTTGCTGGTAATGGCCAGGTCATTGGGCTGGTTCATCCGCGGTTCGTGCGCATGCACCGTCACCTCCCTGGTCGCCAGGTTGGCTTTCAGCACATTATGGCCTGTAAAATCCGCTATATAAAAAGTATTTACATCACCGAAACGGATACCGTTGCCCGTACTGCCTTTCGGCAGCATGATAAAAAAGATCGTTTTACCCCTGCGGGTTACCTGGGCGATCGATCCGTCCTGTACAAAATTTACCGCGTATATATTCCCTTCCGCGTCTACCGCCGGGCCTTCGCAATTGTTGGTAAACTCGTTTTCGGCGGTGAACCTCCTGGTATCGGGTGCCGGCTGAGCAAGAGTAGTTAAAGCAGTCAAGGTCAGAGGAATTAAAAGTCGCTTTCTCATGAAACATCAGGTTGACGGAGCAAGATATAAAGTTTCAGGGAAACGGACAATCTATCTGTGTGTTTTGAATTTAATGGCACATCCGATCGCGCGCGTCGTAGTGGTGACGACCGGCCTGCCCTGCGATATGTTCAGGAGAGCCTCCTCCACGTACCGCTTGTTTACGCTTTCAGGGTCCTGCGGGTTATCGTCGATCGCTCCTATGTATTGTACGGAAAACTTCCCGCCCGTATTCTTCAGCACATAGGCCTGGGGCATCTTGGAAGCTCCGAAAAGACGGGCTGCTTTCTGGGTATCATCCTGCAGATACGGGTATGGGAAGCCCCGGAGCTTGGCCCGCTCCTGCATGCCTGCTAAAGATTCGGCATCGTTCCCCGACGCGTCACCGGAATTGACGGCGATCACCGGGAAACCTTCCGGGGCAAACCGGTTGTCGAGTGCGATCAGTCTCCCCTCATAGGCGCGGGCAAACGGGCACTGATTGCTTGTAAACACGATAACGACCCCTTTCTTGTCCTTATAGTCAGCGAGCGAAACCTGCTTCCCGTTGATGTTTTTCAGGGTAAAATCGGCGACAACGTCCCCTATACGGTAGCCGCCCGCCTGGCTCTCCCCGCGCTCCGTCGGCGCACTGTACCCGGGAATACCCCAGAGGAGTGTCAGGAAGAGGATCAGCTTAGAAATGTCCATGTGGTCAGCCCTATTGTTTTTCATTGCTATCGTTTAAAAGTTAGATCAAAAATCCGGCCAAACGTTTAATCTAAAAAACCGGGCCGCCGCATTTACTCCTTAAAGTAAATCAATTATCTTGCGCCACGCAAAGCAGGTCCGTCCGGTGCGGCGGATAGCACGAAAATAAAGGGCACAAAAAAGCCGGCCGCAACTCCTACAACCGGCTTTTCCACCTATGAAAACAAAACACTCTACTTTTTGCATTAAAAAAAAATAGAATAGTACAAAGATATACAAACAAACTCGTTCTTTTAGTATATTTTACTGAATATTTTTACCAATTCCATCATGATCTCCATTCGAAAATTCCTGTATCTTGCCCTGCTCGTTCTTCCCCTGTATGCCCTGACGCCGGCCAAGCCGGTGAGAGTTGTATTTTTCGGCGATTCCATCACCCGCGGAGGCGTAGAGCCCAGGGGCTACATTACGGTGGCCGGCCAGCTTCTCGATGCCAAAGGGAAAGGTGCCCAATATGAGCTTATCGGCGCAGGAATCGGCGGCAATAAAGTCTACGATCTTTATCTCCGGCTGGAACCGGATGTGCTGAATAAAAAGCCTGATGTGGTTTTTATCTACGTGGGGATCAATGATGTCTGGCACAAATCATCGAACGGAACCGGTACAGATCCTGCCAAATATGTACAGTTCTACGAGGCGATCATCAAAAAGCTGCAGGACAACCGGATCAGGGTAATCATCTGTACGCCTTCCGTAATCGGCGAACGCAAAGACCAGTCCAACCCGCAGGACGGGGACCTCAATCACTATGCCAACCTGGTCCGGGAAATCGGAAAAAAGCATCAGCTGCAGGTGGTCGACCTGCGTCAGCATTTCCAGGATTACCTTACTGCCCACAACCCGGACAACCTGGAAAGAGGAATACTCACCACCGACCGTGTACACCTGAATGAGACCGGCAACCGGTTCCTGGCAGAGAAAATGGTGGATGCGCTGTTGAAGTAGGATGGCAGTCCCGAAGTATAAAATATACGGGTGTGCGCCAGTGTGAAGTGCACCCGTATTGATTATTTCCCTTTGCGCTGAAGCATCAGCACAACGGTCTGGGCGATCAGCCACATATCGGTTTTCAGGCTTGCCTTGTCCAGGTAGACCAGGTCGTACTTCATGCGCCTGGTGGATTCGCTGACATCCGTGGCATAGCCCACCATAATCTGGCCTATCGAGGTGATCCCCGGCCGGATCGTCAGGATTTTCTTAAACTGTGCCGGCGACTCCTCCATCAGCATGTCGACGTCATACCGGGCCAGTGGCCTGGGACCCACCACCGACATATCTCCCTTGATTACATTGAAAAACTGGGGAAGCTCATCCAGGCGGGTTTTCCGCAGGAATCTGCCGACCGAGGTAATCCGGGGATCCTGGTCTCCCAGGGAATGCTTCTGCCTGATCTCGTCCGCATTTACATACATGCTCCGGAACTTAATGATCTTAAAGGTCTTTCCCCACCGGCCGGAGCGCTCCTGCAGGAAGAATACAGGCCCCTTCGAATTCAGCCGGACGGCCAGGGCAATCAGCAGGAACAGCGGAGCGCCGGCCACAACGACCCCCGAGGAGAAGAACAGGTCGAAAATTCGCTTCAGCGTCTCATTCCTCACGTTGGAATAAGCTTCTGTAGATACCTTGATCACAGGCATGTAATCATGGTACTCGATGACCGCCTTGTTGGTAAGAAAGCCCCTGAAATCGACGATCATCATCACATTGGCCTGGTACCTGCCGGATATCTCGATGACCTTCCGGACTTCATCGTTGGTCAGGTAAGGAAGACAGCAATATACATAATCGATGCCGTTATGCTGGATATAATCTTCCAGCCCGGACAAATGTCCTGTGAGCAGGTTGTCGATCTGCACCCCTTTTCCAAAGTACCCGTGAAATTCGTATCCCATATCCGGGTTCATCTCATAAAACGAGGTGATCGAATGGGAAAGCTCCCCGTAACCTACCACGATGTATTTGCGGCGGTTGAAGCCATGCACCCTGTACAGCTTGATAAGATAAACAGCCACCAGCCGCCAGGTACAGCCCAGGACAATGAAGAAAAGGTAAGTAAGCGCCAGGTGCCCTCTCGAATAATAGTACCCCTGAATAAAGGTCCAGAATAAAGCGATAAGGCCGATGTGCCAAGTGGTAAGCTCAAAAAACTTTCTCAGCAGCCTGTCGAAATTAAAGCTGACCCTCGAGTAGAGATAAGGCTTGAGGACCAGCTGAAGCCCAAACCAGCATAGGTTGAAAACAAGCCAGAGAATCACATAGTGCTTGCCCAACAACAGCTTGACAGCAGCGCCCTCCACCCCAAACCTGGCCAGCAAAGCGCCTCCAAACGCTGCATTCAGCAGAACTGTATCGACTATGATCTGGAATGGAAGAAACCATTCCGAGTAGCGACGTTTCATACGGGAAGCATTTAAATTCCTAAAGTGTGGGATTAACTCCTTCTGTGTAAAGTAGCCAAATTTAAAAAAACAAAACCAATTAAAAAGGGGTGAGAAGGGCGAATCGGGGTATAAGGCGGGAAAGTTACAAAAAAATAATCAGGATTGAAACTGAAGGCATAGAAAGTTCAGGAGACCTGCCCGCGGAAAATAAGAATGCCGCCCCGCCTGCTCTCTGCACACTCCAAAAAACAAAATGAAAGATCTGCCTATCCGGGCCCGGCTTTACCGGTTAAAATAAAATCCTCAAACTGCCGGAGGATGGCAGCTTTCCCCATGTGGCTTTCCGCATAGCGCCTGGCAGCCTGTCGCACGGAAACATGATCTCCCGTAAGTGCCATTCTGATGACACCTGCCAGTTCCTGCGCATTTTCCGGTTCAACAGTATACCCCATCCGGTTCTGATTGATCAGCTCAAACAGGGTGGCACCGCGCTCACAGGCTACAATCGAAACGCCGCCGGCCGCCAGGATACCGGTCAGTTTCGAGGGCAGCACGAGGTCGGCCGCGGCCCGTTTCTGCGGCACGAGGTGCAGATCGGCCATGTTGAGCAGATCAGGAAGGAGCTCATAAGACTGGAGAGGCCGGAAGAAAACATTGGCGAGTCCTTTTTCTTTTGTCATGGTCACCAGCTGATTCTTTATCACCCCTTCTCCGCAGATCAGGAACTTCCAGTCCGCCTGGTCCTTTAGTAGCGCTGCCGCCTCGATAATTACCTCGATTCCCTGCTTTTCTCCAATATTCCCGGAATAGAGAATCACTTTATCTTCTTCCATGAAGCCCATTGCCTGCCTCAACCCGCCTGCTCCGGCCTCCTCCGGTCTGATAAAATCCGTATCTACCCAGTTGGGTATCATCAAATACCGGCCGGCCTCCACGCCTTTGGCCAGCAGCTTGTCCCGCATGCCTTCGCTGATGCTGGACACCACTGTCGCACTGGTCAGCTGCACCTTCTCTATCCACCGCAGCAGCCTCTGCAGCAACCTGCTTCTAATAAAGCCCAGGTTGACTGCTGCATCCAGCTGCAGGTCCTGCACATGGTACAACATGAATGAGCCGGTCAATTTGCTGTAAATCGCGGGAACAATCCCGTTGAGCATAGAAGGACACACCGCAATAACCACATCATAATTTTGGCGCTGCCATATAAGCCGGGCCCAAGCGGTGAGTGAGGTAAGCACAAAAGAAATATCACTGATGATACGGCTTATACCAGTCACCCGGGCAGGTATGTACATGGGCACCCGGTAGATGGTCAGGCGCCCTTTTCTTTCCACGCGCCATTGGTTGTCCCGGTAGGCCTCCTCCACTTTCCATTCCGGGTAATAGGGATTGCTCGTGATTACATCGACCAGGTGCCCTCTTTCAGCCAGCCAAGCGGCCCATTCCCCATTGTACTTCCCTATACCCGTTTTTTCAGGTGCAAAATTATAGCTAACTAAAAGAAAGCGCATACAGTTACTATAAAGAATGAGATGTCAGAAATTTTGACCTATACCTTCCGGTACAGCATATCCATTTGCGGCACGATCGAACCGTTCGTGTCCAGTGCCCCGACGGGGCCCATTAACTCGAACCCGGCCCCTTTTACAAAGGCATGCATCTCATCAAAAAGAGGTTCATTCTTGTACATCGATATAAAGGAGGTTTCTAAAAGTATATAATCCACCTGGTTCAAAAAACGGGAAGCCCCCTTCAGAACTTCCTTTTCAAACCCCTGCACGTCCATCTTCAGCAAAACGGGCGCTTCAAGCTGCTGACCGAAGTCAAAATCATCAAGTCGAACTGACTGCACCTCAATCTCCCTGACATGGCGGGTCGCCGGCACATTCTCCTTCTGATAGTCACTCACCTCCAGCGCGGAACTGGCGTGCGAGTGCTCATTCTGGTAAAACACCAGCTTCGCATTGCCGCTCCCTACTGCACGATTATACGTTTTGACATGCGGCAGGTTGCGGATATTCCTATTTAGCTGTTCGTAGCAGGAAGGAACCGGCTCAAAGCTGTGGATCCGGGCTTCCGGAAAAAAACGGGCAGCCGCGACTGCAAACTGGCCTATATTGGCACCGATATCAATTATCGTCCTGAGGTCCGGGACAACAGCAGATAAAGCCCTGTTGATTCCAAAAGAAGCCAATGAGGCCGCCGGCTTAAAAATGTATATCCCTCCTTTGGGATGAAAAAAGATATCGAGGGATGAAAGTAATTTTCTGATCATATCTGCCTGTTTCTCATCAAAAATGGTGGGAACCTTCTTATCGTACGTGGGCGGGCGAATCGTCAAATCCGTAATATCACCCCAAATATCGTCTATTAAAACCGTATAAGCACAGCCGGTGCTGACTTAATTTCAGGCCAATGACGAAATCAGGCGCCTCAAACGGTAAAAGCCCGGGCTTGACTACACTCTCCCGGCCTCCAGATTCTGATACGCGGTTTCCCATTTTTGTGCGTTTTTAATTACGTCTAGCTCATTGCAGGCCAACTCCAGACTCTGTGCGCAATATGCTGCATACTCACCGGGACTCATGGAAATGATCCTGTCAATTACCCGTCCCAAAGACTCGGGTGTATTGTCAACCCAAAACCCAGCGGAATACTCTTCCAGGACTTTCCAGGGAGTATAGATAGAAGCCACCGCCGGTGTTCCCTGGGCCAATGCTTCCGCAACGACAATGCCGAAGTTTTCGTTGTACGACGGCATCAGCAGAAAACGGGCCTTAGCCAGGATTTCCTGCTTTTCCTCACCCTTTTTATGTCCCAGAAAATCCACCCGAGGGGCCAAATCCAATGTCTGTGCCAAATCGATCATTTCGTAGCCGTAGCTGTTGTCAAAGTCACCCACGAGTTTCAGTCTGAATCCCGATTTTAAGAACCGACCGGAAGCCGCTATTCCCCTTAACAGGTTATCTATTCCTTTGTTTACGCCGAACCGCCCAATAAAAAGAAGGTAGTCTTCTTTTTTCCTCTCCAGCCTCTCCGGCAAAACCATATAATTCGTTATGGTGAGTACTTTAACTTCAGGCCCGAAATGTCTCCTGACAGCTTCCGTTTCATTCTCACAAGTGGTATGAAAGGTCACATCCTTTGCCAACCTCCTGATCAGGCGCAGATAGATCCGCTTCAGTCCGGCGTTTTTAACCAGCTCCCTGTCTTCAATTGATCCGTGAGGAGCCCAGATGATCGCTTTTCTAAATATTTTTGCAACAAGAAAAGATAAAAATACCGGCGGGTAAAACGTCGATACCAGATATACCGCATCAGATTTGAACACTTCGCGCACGCATTCAAGCATAAAGAACCCTGGGAGCTTATACAACAGAAATGACCTGTATTTCACTGCGCCCCATTCCCGCGGAAGCCATTTATTCAACTGCACAGTTCCTGCCGGTATTCCCTGGTTTGTCGTTAAAACTCTGACACAACCTTTGTACTTCGTCCTGGCCAGGCCGCACAACTGCCAGAAAACCGCCAACCCTAAACCGCCGGCTCCGCTTGGTGCAAACATTTCAGTCGGGATAAAAATCTTACCGATACGCTTTTCTTTACCCGAAAACCCGCGACTTCTCATACATGCTAATGATTAATGAGACAAAAAAATTACTCCTGTCTCTGTTTGACATCAAGCGGTTGGTCACTACGCAAAAAATTAAAATAGTACACAAAAAAGAGCAAAGGCACCCCGTTTAGGAAGTAATGTCCGTTTCTTAAAAGAATAAGAAAGAAAAAAACAAGCAGGGAATTGCTTATCAACCACCTAGTATCTCCGGGGACATCTGATCTGCCAACGTAAAACTTATAAAAGAAGAACAATACCGCCATAATCCCGAAGGCCCCTGTTTCCGACATCAATCGCAGGAACATAGAGTTTGCGTCTTCTTTATTCAGCTCTACTTTAGATAGATAAGTTACTAAAATCTCGTTGGTATTGGTAAGAGAATATTTGTCGTACGCCACCGGATGTGAGCCAAGGCCTGTTCCAAAAAACGGATGCTCCATAAAATACCTGGCCGAAATCATCGCGTTATTAAACAGAGTAAAACTTGACATATCGACTTCAGTATCATGGGGGGGGGGGGGGGGGGGGGGG
>JBEBSO010000037.1:0-12642 GCA_040394275.1 Telluribacter sp. | reverse complement strand
CTGTAACCTGGGCGAACATTTCACACATCCGCTGGCCATCCTGCTTCTCCAGATCATCGCCATCCTGCTGGCAGCCCGGCTGATGGGCTCCCTGTGTAAAAAAATCAACCAGCCGGCTGTCATCGGTGAGATTGCCGCCGGCATCATGCTCGGCCCTTCGCTGCTGGGCATGTACCTTCCGGAAGTGTCGGGGATTCTTTTTCCGGCCGCATCGATGAGCAACCTACAATTTTTAAGCCAGATCGGTTTGATCTTCTTTATGTACGTCGTCGGCATGGAGCTTGACCTGGACGTGCTGAAGAACAAGGCGAGCGAAGCCGTCGTAGTCAGCCATGCCAGCATCATCTTCCCGTTTGCGCTGGGCATCCTGCTGTCCTTCTTTATTTACAATACCTTTGCGCCTGAAGGCGTTTCCTTTATTTCTTTCGCGCTCTTCATAGGCGTGGCCATGAGCATCACTGCTTTTCCCGTCCTGGCCAGGATTGTCCGGGAAAGAGGCCTTTCCGGCACAAAGCTCGGCACCGTAGCGATCACCTGTGCCGCCGCCGACGACATCACCGCCTGGTGTATACTCGCGATGATCATCGCCATCGTCAAGGCCGCATCGGTGCTGAGCGTGCTCTTTACCGTCCTGATGTCGGTGGGCTATGTCCTCGTCATGCTGAAGGTGGTACGGCCCATGCTGCAAAACCTGAGCCGGAGCTATGCCGGCACGGGAGAGCTGAGCCGCCCCCTGATAACCATCTTCTTTATGGTGTTGATCGTGTCTGCTTTTGTTACGGAAGTAATCGGTATTCATGCGTTGTTCGGTGCTTTCATGGCGGGTATGATCATGCCCTCCGAAAACAACTTCAAAGCGCTTTTTATAGAGAAGGTCGAGGATGTATCCGTGGTCGTCCTTCTCCCGCTCTTTTTCGTGTTTACCGGGCTGCGTACCCAGATCGGGCTCCTCACCGGGCCTGATCTCTGGCAGGTAGCGGGGCTGATCATCCTGGTAGCCGTGGCGGGGAAATTCCTGGGAAGCGCGCTCGCTGCCCGTTTTGTAGGTCAATCCTGGAAAGAAAGCCTCAGTATCGGCGCGCTGATGAATACCCGCGGGCTCATGGAGTTGGTCGTGCTCAACATCGGTTACGACCTGGGCGTGCTCGGCTCGGAAATCTTCGCCATGATGGTCATCATGGCGCTGGTGACCACCGTGATGACGGGCCCCCTGCTCGACCTGATCAACCGCTATTTTTCGGAAACCACCGAAACCAGCCCTGATCAGGCCGAGCCGCCCGTCTTTTTTTCGGAATAGCTTCCAACGATCCGGCCGGAAAACGGATCTGATGAATAGGAAGCCTCAAATTTTCGCCTGACTACAAACCGCGGCCCCGTGGAAACAGCCGCCCGGAAGATACGGTATACACGACTTTGTAACAACAACCTGCCACCGGGGAGCCGCCAAAGCGACCCGGTGGTTTTATTTTAAGATCAAACCGGAAAATTATCAGGCGCAGGCTGTTATATTCCATCCGGCGACGGCTTTATCAGGCAGGGACCGTATACTGCCCGGGACAGAAAACCAAAAACCATGACTGCAAAACTGAGAAGCACCGGCTGGTTCGGCAAAGAGGGTAAAGACGGCTTTATATACAGGGCCTGGATGAAAAACCAGGGCTACCCCGCCGACGAATTCGACGGGCGGCCGGTCATCGGGATATGCAATACCTTTTCCGAATTTACGCCCTGCAACGGCCATTTCAGGACACTGGCCGAATCCGTAAAGAGAGGCGTATGGGAAGCGGGCGGGTTTCCCCTCGAATTCCCGGTCACCTCGCTGGGCGAGACGCTCATGAAGCCGACGGCTATGCTGTTCAGAAACCTGGCCAGCATGGATGTGGAGGAATCCATCCGGGCCAACCCGATGGACGGGGTCGTGCTCCTGTGCGGGTGCGACAAAACCACCCCATCGCTGGTGATGGGCGCCTGCAGCGTCAACCTCCCTACCCTGGTGGTGTCCGGCGGGCCCATGCTGACGGGGAAATACCGCGGGAAAAACATCGGAACCAGCGATATATGGCGGTTCAGCGAAGAATTCAGGCAGGGAAAAATGTCCCAGGAAGACCTGACCACCTCGGAGGCCTGTATGTGCCGGAGCGACGGTCATTGTGCCGTCATGGGGACGGCCTCCACCATGGCCTGCATGGTGGAAGCGCTGGGCCTGACCTTACCCGAAAATGCCGCGATCCCGGCAGCAGATGCCCGGAGAAAAGTGCTGGCGCATCTTTCGGGCCGCCGGATCGTTGAGATGGTCAGGGAAGATCTCCGGCTGTCCGCTATCCTCACCCGCGAAGCCTTCGAAAACGCCATCCGGGTGAACGCAGCCGTCGGGGGCTCCACCAATTTTGTACTGCACCTGCTGGCCATCGCCGGCAGGATCGGCATCACGTTAACACTCGACGACTTTGACAGGCTCTCTTCGGACGTTCCCCTGCTGGCCAACCTGCAGCCCTCGGGCCGGTACTTCATGGAGGATTTCTATTATGCGGGCGGTCTGCCGGCGGTAGTAAAGGCGCTGCTTCCGCAGCTGCACAGGGAAGCCCTGACAGTAAACGGCAAAACCCTGGAACAAAACAGCTCAAAAGCCGCATGCTTCGACGACCAGGTAATCTGCCCGCCGGACCGCCCTGTCAAAAACGAAAGAGGGCTCGCCGTAGTAAAGGGAAACCTCTGCGAAAACGGCGCCGTAATCAAACCGTCCGCTTCCCTCAGGCCTTCCCTGCTCAGCCACCGGGGCAGAGCGGTCGTATTTGAGAACATCGAACACTACAAAGCCAGGATCGACGACCCTTTGCTCGAAGTAGACGAGAATTCCGTGCTTGTGCTTCGGATGGTAGGCCCGATGGGCTACCCGGGCATGCCGGAAGTGGGAAACATGGGGATTCCCAAAAAGCTCCTGGCCAGGGGCGTTACCGACATGGTGCGTATCTCAGACGGCCGGATGAGCGGTACCGGCTTTGGAACCGTCGTCCTGCATGTTTCGCCCGAAGCTGCCGCCGGCGGCAACCTCGCCCTGGTGAGAGACGGAGACTATATCGAGCTGGACGTGGAAAAGCGCCTGCTGCACCTGGATGTGCCCGATAAGGAACTGGCGCTGCGCCGCCGCGAATGGCTCCCGCCCGACCCTGCGCCCCGCCGGGGATATGTAAGCCTTTATGTAAACCACGTGAACCAGGCGCATGAAGGCGCCGACCTGGATTTCCTGCGTGGCAGTTCGGGCGATGAAGTGACCAGAGATTCACATTAACGGAAAAGACGAAGCACATGAACCAGCCGTTTAAAGGGCAGGTGGCCATCGTCACCGGTGCAGGACAGGGAATCGGGTTCGAAGTGGCCAGGCAGCTGGCTGCCGGCGGAGCGGCAGTCGTTCTGAATGACCTGGACGAGGCGCTGGCCCTGGACGCCGAAGATAAAATCAGGCAGGAGAAAGGGATCTGCCGGGCGGTCATTGGTGATTCTGCCGATGAACTGATCATCCGGAAGCTGGTGGACACCGCGGTATCCGCCTACGGAAGACTGGACCTGGCCGTCGCCAATACGGGCGTTACTTTGTACGGGAGTTTCCTGGATTACCCGGAAAGCAGCCTTCAGAAAGTTCTTCACGTGAATATGGCCGGCACCTTCCTGTTTGTGCAGTCCGCCGCCCGCCGTATGAAAACGCAGGGACACGGAGGGAGGATACTTCTCATGTCCTCAGTGACCGGCAACCAGGCCCACCCGAACCTCGCTGCCTATGCCATGACCAAAGCCGGCCTGCAGATGCTGGCCAGGAACCTGGTGATAGAGCTCTCCCCCTGGCAGATTACGATCAATGCGCTGGCGCCGGGAGCAACCCTTACCGAACGGACCCGCAGTGATGACCCCTCCTACGAGAAAAACTGGTCCGTCATCACACCCACCGGCCGCCCGGCCACTCCCGAAGACATCGCCTATGCGGCCCTGTTCTTCCTGCATCCTTCAGCCGGCCATATCACCGGGCAGACACTGACTGTGGACGGCGGCTGGACAGCGCTCAGTCCCGCTCCGGACCTTACCAATATGAATTGAGCAAAGCGGGTCGCCGCCCTGCCATGCCTGACTATTCCTGCGGATTCCATTTCCTCCTCACGGGCTACCACCACCTGTAAAAAACCCCTACCGATACATTGAGGTGGCTGATCCCCTTGTCTACATAATCGTATTTAAACGCAGTGTGGTTGTACTTCACCCGGACATCCGCGCCGAAGGCGCCCTCCTTGCCGAACAGGAAGCGCGACCCGGCAGCGAGCCCGTAGGACAACCCGAACTTCTGACGCTGGTCAGTCAGGCTGCCCCAGTAATTCAGGTAGTCGACGTACGCTCCGCCTACCGCCGCAGACACATAAGGCCGGGCGGGACTGTTTACAGGGCCCGCGTGGTAAGTAAACACTCCCTGGATCGGGTACTGGTTCAGGGTGCGGGTCTGGATAGCAGAGATATCCTGCCCGCCTGAGCTGTATACCTCGCGCGGGATCCGCTTTTTAAAATAATCATTGCCTATCTCCACCCCCGCGGAGAAGGGCATTTCCCTGAACATCCAGTCCATGGAGACCGAATAGTTGCCGATATAGCTCTTGTCTATATAGCCCGACGAAAACGGGCCCATGGGAAGGCTTCCTGCCAGGCGGAGCGTCAGCACATTATGGGTGTATCTTTCATAGGGAGACGGCAACGAATACAGGTTGGGTCTGGCCTGCCCGAAAGCTCCGGCCGATAACAAAACAAGACAAAAGGCAATGCTTAAGTATTTCCACATAGTCTACATCAGTTAAAACGGATCAAAACCCCGAGGACACTTCCTCAGTTTACGCGCAGGTAGGCGGACTGGTCAAAAATGCCGTCTACCATGTTGTTGACAAGGGCATCCTCATACACGCCTTCGCCCCTGATCTGCGCATTCCATACCACATCTACCTGCTTCCTGGATGGGTCCGCATGCTTAAAGTCCAGCATATCGATTACCCAGAACAGCTCGCTGACCTGGACATAGCTGGTATAATACGACGGGTACCCGTAGCCCCAGCCCCCGTAATAGCCGCCCCAATACGAACCGATCGGCTGCGTCACCACATAATCGTACCGGCGGTTGTTGATCGTCACGTTAATGCCGACATCGGGATTGTCGGCCGGCAGCACCTGCTCATACCCCAGCTGGACCATGCGCGCGATAATCCGTGTGAGCATAGCTTTATCGGTACTCTGCAGGATTTTCCCCGATCCGTTGTTTTGTATCAATGTGACCGAGTCCACCACGCTGAAGGTCTTAAACTGCCTGAAATCGACGGCATTGGACCTGTTGGTAATATATACCTGGGTGTCTGCCAGGTCCAGGTCGGAGATGGGATCCCTGGAGCATCCGCCCAAAATAAACCCCGTGATAAGGGCGGATAAAAATACGTATTTTTTTACCCCGATTCAGCAGCCCCGGGAGCCGGCCGGATAAAAAGTGGCGGTTCTCTGCATTTTCAGGACACCTGCCGCCTGAATAAGGTTGCAAAATAGGATAAAAAAGAGTAGGTTTGTAAAACCAACCGGCGAGTAATCTATGCAGCTTTCCCTGTTCAATGCATCCGGGCTAAAAGAAAAAAAAGTTTTTCTGGATGTTTTCGCGAAAATGCAGTGTGACGGACGGGCCCGTAAACCCGTATTGAGGACCATCAGCGGCCAGCAGGTCCCGCTGCACCTGAAAGTAAAGTGCCAGAAAAACCGGATTACAACCTTCCCGGAAGGGACCATATTTAAGCTGGACGTACGACTTGTCACTCCCTCCCGGCAATCCCCGTACCTCACCGCCATCCGGAACAGCCGCATCAGCCGCGCGATCGAATTTTTTGATTATAATCTCACTTTGCAAAAATCCGGACCGACAGAAATAAAACAAAAATTAAGAAAAGACAAGAGGCCGAAACAAAAAGCAGTACACCCTGTCATTCCCCGAAACATCCCCGAAATCCCCTTTACATGCAATTAAACACCCTTACAATCTGTGGACCAGGAATTCACCGGCCTTTTCCAGGCGGCCTCCCGCTGGATTTTTTCAACATTCTGAAAGTATTCCCCGGCTTATATATGTTTATAAAATAGAGCTCCAGGACTTACAAATTGATAAACTATCAATTTTTCTGCTCAAAATAACAATTATTAAATATTATTTCATCATATTTGTATCCACCTTGACGTAATGAGAAATAAAGACGAAACGCTCCGAATAATCGATCTGTTGAATGATACCTATGAAAGCGAGCAGGCATGGCATGGACCTTCGGTGGTGGAAGCCCTGAAAGACATATCACCGAAAATGTCGGAAGCCCGTCTTTCTTCCAATACGCACTCCATCGCAGAAATTGTATACCACCTTACCAACTGGCGGATTTTTGCCGTTAAAAAGTTGCAGGGGGATGCCCAGTTTGATATCAGGACCAGGGACAAGGACTGGAAAATGTTTCCTGTAGTGGATGAAATGGAATGGGAAACACTCCAGATGGAGCTCAGCCTGACGCAGGAAGAGCTGATCAGCGAGCTGGAGAAAACGGAAAGCGACGATTTCCTGGAGGAGATCGTACCCGGGCGCGATTACTCCTTCTACACACTCCTTCACGGAGTGATCCACCACGACCTGTATCATACCGGCCAGGTATCACTCATTAAGAAGGGCTTACAGCTGAGGGATCTCGGTGAAGATGACCTGGAAAGCCAGGGTTTCGGGAACCTGGGAAATGACTTTGACGTTTACTAAAGTAATAATAATACAAAATCTGTAGAATTATTTGCAATTTTGATTCGGAATAAAAAAATAATTTGTAAATTTGCATATGCAAATTCAATAAGTAGGGCCCGTTCCGTTGCTTGTTGTTCCTTGCAAAGAAATTAAAGATAAAGCGCAGTCTTCATTGACTGTTCTTTTAATGGTGTGGATATATGTCGGAAAGCCTCTTGAATTTTCATGAGGCTTTTTTGTTACCTTTGCCCCCCCGGGGGGATTTGCATAAAATTCCTTATCTTTTTCCCCCGATCTTTAACACCGCACACTGCGAATACGTACATTTGTAAGCTTGAGACATCGAAACAAAAGGCAGGAAGCGGAAACGTACCTGAAATATATATCACACGGGCGCTTCGCACCCGTTTCAAAATCTTAGTTGAGTTGTGTTAATGTAATCAAAAAGCGGTGGCCAGTTTGAGCTGCCGCTTTTTTATTTCACAACTCCCCTGCTTCAGAGGGCTGCCAGGTTCTTCTCCACAGCAAGCCTCCAGGCGTCCAGCTCGGGAGTGCCCGGCTTCCGCTTTCCGAAGACCTGCATGATCTGTCCCCCTCTGTCATCATAAAGCTCAACGGCCGTGACGACGCCGTCCGTGGTCGGCTTGCGCACCACCCAGGCCTCCTTCACAGCGTCATCCCGCAGATGCAGGTTGAATTCGGGATCCATGATGTTGAACCAGGGCCCGGAAGTAAACAGCCGGCGGACCGGTCCCGTATGAATCTGGATACAGCCGGCGCTGCCCACAAAAACCATGATGGGCAGTCCGCTGCCGGAAACATCGTCAAACAGTGTGTGCAGATCGCCGGGGCTGACCCGGTAGGCATATCCCTCCGGGGCATACCCCAGGGCTTCCCTGCGGGGCAGCCCGTATTTTTTCAGCAACCCGAAAAATTCGTGCGTATCCTGCAGATCGAGCCATTCACGGCGAAAGGAAGCAGCCTCCACTTCCGGCAAACCGGTAAAATCAGGCAACCGCTCCTCCGGCGTTTCGAAATCCAGGCTCCGGTCCTGGTCGCCGGCCCGGTACCTGGCCACCAGGGCATCGTAGGCAGCCCTGTCACTTTGCTCGGTAAGGTAAATCTTGTGCACAGCTTCCCCTGTCCTGTCAAAAAACTGCAGGCTGAGCCTGTCCGCTTCCCGGACAGCAAAGCCGGATTTCCAGGCAAACATAAATAGGCGCAGGTCGATATCCTCACCGAGGGCCAGGCCGACCTTGCCTTCGAAAGAAACCTGGCGGTATACGCCTTTTCTTTCATGCACGGCGTGGTCATTGCGCGTCAGGGCCATGACATACCCGAGCGATTCCACTTCCGCAAGCAGGTCCCGGAAGTCACCCTCCAGCAGCGTCACGGTTTCTCCCAGACCGGTTGCCAGCAGACCGGCTTCCGATACACCCAGCCGGCGGGCGGCATCCCGGATCCTCAGCTTCGGCGCTTCCTCTTTCAAGGCATCCCATTCTCGCTTTAATTTCAGCCTGTCGGGGGCATTTTCAATTTTCATTGTATTGTATTTTAGTTGTATTGTATTTTAGTTGTTTTTAAAGTCATACCACACCACACCGGGCGCTCCCGTCCGTACATCACAGGAGCGGCCTGTCGCCGGGCAAAGCATCACCGGGCATTGTGCGGCTTTCGGCCGGCAGCGCTCCGTCCTGCCCGTTTTCACCTCCTGACCGGGCAACAGGCTCGGCCAGGATGACCGGAAACGACATGAACGGCGGGCGCCAGATGCTGGCGCTGATCCCGAACACCTCGCTCACCACTTCTCCGCTGATCACCTCCTCCGGGGTCCCGGCTCCCCGCATGCGGCCGTTTTCCAGGAGCACCACCTGGTCGGCATAGGGAAAGGTCATGTTCAGGTCGTGAAGAACGGCAATCACCGTGTGGCCCAGGTCGGCAAGCTCCCGGGCGATCTCCAGGGTGAGGTACTGGTACTTCAGATCCATCCCTGCCGTAGGCTCATCCAGCAGAAAACAGCCCTGCGCCACCGTTGCGAGCTGCGCCAGCGTCCGCGCCAGCTGAACCCGCTGTTTTTCGCCCCCGGAAAGCACGGGATACGGACTTTCCGAAAAGCCGGCAACCCCGGTCTTCTGCAGGCAGCGATCCACGATGGCTTCATCTTCCCCCGACGGCTCGTTCCGGTGAAACGGGTACCTTCCCATCATCACGACCTCCCGTACCGAAAAAGGAAGCGAAACCGCATGATGCTGGGACAATACCGCCCTCCGGCGTGCCAGCTCCCGCTGCTTCAGCCTACCCAGACGGCTCCCGTCAAGGTATACCTCTCCTTCGGTCGGCCTGAGCTCCCCTGACATCAGCTTCAGCAGGGTCGATTTCCCCGCCCCGTTCGGCCCCACGACCGCATGCAGCTTCCCCGGGTCAAACCTGGCATCCAGCTGGTGCAGAATGCGTTTGCCTCCCGAAGAATAGCCGGCACCTGCCACTTCAATCATAGCGTCTCCTTTCCCTGATAAGAATATAGATAAAAACAGGGGTACCTGTCAGGGCCGTCAGCACGCCGAGCGGCAGCTCGGAAGGAGCCACGATGGTACGCGCCACTGTATCCGAGAGCACAAGCACGCCGGCGCCCGCCAGCGCTGAGCCCGGCAGCACGATCCTGTGGTCCGGCCCGAAGGCCCTTCTGACCATGTGCGGCACCAGCAGCCCTACAAATCCGATATTTCCGGCCATGGCTACGGAGGCACCCACCGACAATGTCGCCAGCACGATCACCCGGATCCTGATCTGCCTGAGGTTGACGCCCAGGTGCGAAGCCTGGCTCTCGCCCAGTGAAAGCAGGTTGAGGGACTTGGCAAGCCCCGGCAAAAAAAACAGGGTGACCGCCACGAAAGGTACCAGCGTCAGCACACCCGTCCAGGTAGCTCCGCCCAGGCTGCCCAGGTTCCAGAAGGTAATGTTCCGCAGCTGATCATCCGTAGAAAGGGCTGTCAGCAGCCCGACAATGGCCAGGACCAGCGCATTGATGGCAATGCCGGCCAGCAGCATCGTCGTTACGGAAGAACCTCCGCCGGCCCTCGAGAGCTGGTACACCAGGAAGGCCGTCAGGCAGGAGCCCAGGAAAGCAAACAGCGAAAGCGTAAAAGAGCCCAGCAGGCTGTTGATGCCCTTCAGAAAAGTAACGCTGAAAATAATGACAAGCACCGCAAACAGGGTGGCTCCCGCCGAAATGCCGACAAGGCCGGGATCTGCCAGCGGATTACGAAACAGCCCCTGCAGGGAAGCCCCCGATACGGCCAGTCCCGCGCCGACAAGCACGCCGAGGCAGACGCGCGGCAGCCTGATGTACCTGAACACCAGGTCCTGCTGCTCTTCGAAAGCAAACCATGGCCCGGCGCCCAGGCCATGGGAAATAATCCCCAGGAGCTCTTTCAGGGAAACGGATACCGCCTCGGTGCAAACCGACACCGTGACTGCCGCCACCAGGAACAGGAACAGCCCCAGCAGGCCCCAGCTTCTGCGCTTCCTCCGCGGCTTATCTTGTACCGCTGCTGCTTCCTTATATATTAACGTACCTGTATTCATGCGTTTACCTTTTCAGTCCGCCCGGCCGCCGGCCTATTCGGCAGCTTTCGCCGACAATTCAGTCAAAGCCAACCCGAGCCGGGGGCCGAATCCCATCAAAAGGATGCCATCCATCGTGATCACCTTCCTGTTTCTCCCCGCGTTGGTCATCCGGAAGCCGGGGATATCCAGCGCCCCGTTGATGCCGCCCAGGCTCTCCAGACCGGTATCCAGCATAAGCACCACATCGGGATTTGCCGTCACCAGCGACTCGCTGGTGAGTGTTTTGAAATCCCGGAAGCCCTGTGCCGCATTCCGGTGTCCGGTGAGCCGTATCATCTGGTCTACTGCCGTCCCCTGCCCCGCTACCAGCAGCGTTCCGCTTCCGCGCGCATACACAAACAGGATCTTTTTCGGCGTCTTCGGAGCCTTTATCTGCCTGAGCTCCTGATCAAGCTTCCTGGCCAGGCGCCCGGCTGCCGGTCCGGCATTGAACGCAGCCCCCACCTCCCTGATGAGCTTCTTCGCCCCTTCCGGAGAATACTCCTGGTCAAAGACGATCACTTTCCTGCCGGCCGTTTTCAGCTGCTCCGTTACGGCGGGATTCACCATTCCCTTGCTGCTGACTGTCACTACGTCCGGTTTTAACGCCAGTATCCCCTCCGCGTTGATATTGCGGTTGTGACCGATCCTGGGCAGCTTCTGAAGCGTGGACGGGTAGGTGCTCGTCACATCCACCCCGACAAGGCGGCTTTCCAGTCCCAGCGCTACCAGGATTTCACTGATCGTGCCGTCTGTCGAGACGATCCGCTGACCGTAGGCCCGGGCCCCGGCTGTCAGCAGGAAAAAGAAAAAAATATATCGTAAACGCATACGTATCAGAAGGCTTTCTCAGCCGGCTGGAGTAAAACATAAGAAAAACTGTAGTACCTGGGCACGCCGGCCACAGGTGCCGTCTGGTAATAGTCCGAAATCTTCAGCTTTGCATACTGCCCGTTGGCAGTACGGATCATCAGGAACCTGCCGGGCGCCGGCAGGATCTGGTGGGTAGAGAAGTCATACACATACCAGCCATTGCCCGAGCCGCCTTTGACGGCCGTTTCCGAATCCGACTTGTCGCCAGCAAAAAGCTGCTCGTCGACAGCGCCTGTGAAAGTACCGTAATCGCCTTCCACCAGGTAAACGCCGCCCTTTCCTGCGCGCCGGCTGCCGCCGTTGACAATAAGGGTGGTCCCCTTGAAGCCGATGTCCCATAAATCCGTGGCAGAATCCGCCAGGGCCACCGTTTTTGCGGTCCGGAGGCTAAACAATGTAAAAAGCCCCCTGGCCGGTTCGGGATCGGCCGCCAGGTTGGCCACCACCACTTCATCCTGCTTCTGCTGACCGGGGACCTGCGCCGCCACTGCGAAAAACATGCCCGTCAGGAATAAAAAACGATTCATTGTCAAACAATTAAATAAGCCATATGAAGCCGGATCCCCAATGACAGCGCACCGTTCCGCCCGACTTCGCGCCAAACTTAACAATTTTTGTTTAGACTTATTTTAAATAGCATCAGATTTCTTTGATTTTCTTAGTGAGCGCTGCCCGGCAAAGACTGCCGGAAATCGTAGCAGGTGCCGGCGCTCCCACTACGATTTTCCGGCACGGCCGCCTCAGGTACTAAAATAAAAAAGGCCATCCTTCCGGACAGCCTCTCTGGTGCAGGTTCATTTAAGCTCAGGACAAAACGGCCCCTCCGGACCTTACATGAAAACACTTATCCAAAACGGACTGGTGGGCCGGACTGAAGTTCTGATAGCACCAGACCTTCAACCGGTTAACCTCGCTGGGCATCAACATTTTAATCGCTTTTCGTAGTTCTTTTTCAAATAATTTACGGTCGAAACTGACCTTTTGTAGAATAATTTTGATGTATTCAAGCATTGAGGCCATATTTGTATGCTAGTTTAAGTTTTGGGTTTCGTTGAGGTTTTTTATAGAACACATTATGGCAGTGTTTTATTATACTCTTTCGTAAAGATACATGAAAAAAAGTATTTTTCTATATTTTTTTTTGATTATTTCCATAAAAACCCGCGCTCAGCAGGCGCCTGAGCAGATTACCATTGCGCCCAGCCAGGAGGAAATCCTGCAGGGGCAGCCGCTGGAGATCAACGTAATCCTGCACAATACCGCGGAGCGCCCGCCCGTCCAGTTTCCGGACCTCAGGGATTTTGTCAAAGGGAGCATGTCCACCACCACCAGGACCATCCAGGAGGAAGGCAAACGCATGCTGATCCAGATCATCAGCCAGCAGT
>JBEBSO010000036.1:0-12648 GCA_040394275.1 Telluribacter sp. | reverse complement strand
AAAAAAATAAACAGATAAGTGGAAGACAGAGAGAAAATTTACTCTAAGAGGGTTAGGGCCGGGAAACGTACGTACTTTTTCGATGTTCGCTCAACACGTTCTAACGACTACTACCTGACGATCACAGAGAGCCGTCGTCATCCGCAGGGAGATGGGTTTACCTACGAAAAGCACAAAATGTTCCTTTACAAGGAGGATTTTGACAAGTTCGTGGAAGCGCTCAGGGATACCGTCGACCATGTGAAGACTGAGCTGATGCCTGATTTCGACTTCACGCAGTTTGCCAGGGCCGATGAGTATGACGAGGTGAACGGAAGCAGCAGCACGGAGCTTAAATGGGAGTAGTTTCCTGAACCGCTTTGAAAAAATTCAGCCTTCGGAGATGTCCGGAGGCTTTTTGTTTATTTTCGTAACTTGCAACCCGGTATATTCTCCTGCAGCTGCGGGGTCTAATTCTATTTTATTTTAGCCAATGAGCGACAAGTTAGTTACAAAACCTATCATCGGGATCAGTATCGGGGATTACAACGGGGTAGGACCGGAGGTCATCCTGAAAGCAGCGGAGGGCAACCAGCTGGCGGGCATATGCCAGGTGGTCATCTACGGATCTATGCGGGTGCTGAACAAATACAAGCACACGCTGCAAATGAAAGACTGGCAACTGCAGGGGATCCAGCGGATCGAGCAGGCCACGCCCAGGCAGGTTTGTGTGGTCAACTGCTGGAACGATCAGAAGACGGAGGTGGAGCCGGGAAAAATTACCGCGGAAGCCGGGCAGGCGGCGCTTGCCGCTTTGAAGCGTGCTACCGAGGATCTCAAATCCGGAGCCATCAGCGCGCTGGTGACGGCTCCCATCAACAAAGACAACATGCAGGGAGAGGATTTTCGCTTCCCGGGACACACCGAGTTCCTGGCGGAAAGCTTCGGCGTCAGCGATGCGCTCATGTTTATGGTCTCCGACAGCCTGCGGGTGGGTGTGCTGACCGGCCATATGCCTGTTGCCAGGATCCCGGAGATGATCACGGCTGCGCGGATTACCGATAAGCTGAAGCAGATGTTCCAGTCGCTGCGGAATGATTTCGGTATCCGGAAGCCCAGGGTGGCAGTGCTGGGGCTGAACCCGCATGCCGGCGAAAACGGCCTGCTGGGCAGCGAGGAAAAGGACATCATCGAGCCGGTGGTCAGGACCTTCCGGCAAAGCGGAGAGCTGGTATACGGCGCCTTCCCGGCGGATGGATTTTTCGCCTCGGGAAGCTACAGTAAATACGATGCCGTGCTGGCCATGTACCACGACCAGGGATTGGTGCCTTTCAAAACGCTGGCATTTAACGAGGGCGTGAACTTTACGGCAGGGTTGCCCGTGGTGAGGACCTCGCCGGATCACGGCACTGCCTACAACATCGCCGGCAAAGGACAGGCTTCGCACGATTCCATGCTGCAGGCCATTTACCTGGCGTGCGATGTCTGGAAATACCGGGGTGAATCCGCAGAGCTGCAGAAAGGGTCCCTCTCCGCGATGACGTTTTCGTCCGAGCCGCAGATCCCCTCGCCCAAACAGAACAAATCCAAGTAAACCGCTACATTTTTTATACTGAATTATGCTAAAATCAATGACGGGCTACGGAACCGCCCAGGTGGAATCTGATTCGCTCCATGTAACCGCCGAGGTGAAATCCCTCAACTCGAAATTTTTGGATATTTATTGCCGCATACCCAAAAACTATTCAGAAAGGGAGATAGAAGTCCGCAACCTGATCACGCAGGTGCTCGAAAGAGGCAAGGTCGAGATGAACCTGACCGTCCAGCAAACCGGTGAATTGTCCGGGACCTCCGTGATCAACAGGTCGCTGGTGAAAGCATATTTCAGGGATCTGAGCAGTACGGCCGGCGACTTCGGCTTCGAGCCCGATCCGACGGAACTTTTCAGGATTGCCCTGCAGCTTCCCAATGCCTACAACACCGAGGCTCCCAAGGAGGAAAGACGGGACCTGGAATGGGAGCTGATACGGGCGGCGGTCAGGGAAGCTCTTGGAAAATGCGATACCTTCCGGCAGCAGGAAGGCGAGAAAACGGCAGCCAAGCTGGCGGAATACATCGGGGAAATAGACCGGCTCCTGGCCGAGGTGCAGGCCAGCGATACCGGCCGGATCCCCGCCGTCAGGGAGCGCCTGGAGCGCAACGTCAGGGACCTCCTTGCCGACGAAAGCTTTGATAAAAACAGGTTTGAGCAGGAGCTGATCTATTATATCGAAAAGTACGATATCTCAGAGGAAAAGGTGAGGCTGGGCAATCACCTGGCCTATTTCCTGGAGACCTTGCATTTGCCCGAAAGCAATGGGAAAAAGCTGAATTTCATCGCCCAGGAGATCGGGCGGGAGATCAACACCATCGGTTCGAAAGCCAATGACGCCGCCATTCAGCGCCTGGTGGTGCAGATGAAAGACGAACTGGAGAAAATCAAGGAGCAGACCATGAACGTGATCTGACCGGCGCGCAACGCTCCCGGCCGTCACGGGGGCATCTGCCCTGACCAGGCATAATGCCCCGGGAAGATGCCTCCGCGCCGGGACCTTTTTTTATACCAGGAATTTAAGGCGTATGACCTCCTTTTCTGTCAGAAAGCGCCATTTCCCCCTCGGGAGGTCTTTTTTGTCCAGGCCCGCGAAAACGGTGCGGTCGAGTTTTTTTACTTCGTAGCCCAGGTGTTCGAACATCCTGCGGACGATCCGGTTGCGGCCGCTGTGGATTTCGATCCCGACCACATAGGCGTCCGGCGTGACGATGCCGAGGCTGTCAGGTTTGATAAAACCGTCCTCCAGCTCGACCCCCTTTTGTAAAGTCTCAAAATCTTCGGTAGTGATCGGTTTGTCAAGCTCGGCCTGGTACAATTTCCGGATGTTGCCGGACGGGTGCGTCAGCTTGCCGGCCGTCTCCCCGTCGTTGGTGAGCAGCAGCAGACCCGTGGTGTTCCGGTCGAGACGGCCCACGGGATATACCCGTTCCTTACAGGCTCCTTCGATCAGGTCCATCACGGTTTTTCTTTCTTCTGGATCGCTGGTCGTGGTCAGGTAATCTTTCGGCTTGTTGAGAAGGATATATACCATTTTCTCAGGATTCAGCACGCGCTTCCCGTATTTGACGATGTCGCCCGGCCTGACTTTAAAGCCCATTTCCGTCACTGCTTCCCCGTTGACGGAAATCAGGCCGCCCGTGATCAGCTCATCCGCTTCGCGCCTGGAGCAAATGCCCGCGTTGGCAATGTACCGGTTGAGGCGGGTGCTGCCGTCGCCGGCAGAGGTATCCCTGGCCGCGGCTTTTTCTTTTTTGGGAAGCCGGTAATCGGGGGCTTTTTCAAATTTGCCGGTTCTGCGCAGAGCGCCCTCGGAGATCTTTTCTTCCTGCACTGCGCTGTTTCTCCCGCTCCGGGGGGCGTTTTTTACATCACGTTTTCTGAACCCGGAGTTTGCCGGTGCATCAGGAGCCGGCCGCTCCCGCAGGTGTTTCCCGGCAGGCCCGGTGGCGCCCCGCCTTTCCGGCCTGTCTTCGCTAGGCGCCGGTCTTCCGTACAGCGTCGGTTTGGTAAACCGTCTTTCTTCGGGTTCACGGCTCTTCTTCTTGCGGGGAGTATACCCGTCCCGGTCGGATCCGGTGCGGGCGTAACGCGCTTCTTCCCGCGGGGCCTGCTTCCCGAAAGTGTCTTTCCGGTCGCGGGTGGGTTTGCGGTCTGTCTCGCGGTCAATCTTGACGAAGCTGCCGTCTCTCCGTTCCCGGAAGTCACGCCGGGAGCTGTCTCCCGTCGCATAGCCGCCGGATGCGGCACGCCGGACGCGCGGACGTTTCGTACTTTCTTCCCGGCTATCTGCGGGATCGTTGGTCTGCCTGGCGCCGCGCGGGGAGGAAGTCCGTTTCTTCCCGGGTAACTCTCTGTTTGTTTCGTTTTTTTGCTTTTTCATAGGAATGCGATATCTCTACCGGATTTTATCTCCTGATTTTCAGTATATTATATATATTAAACCGGGGGTGCAAATATAACATTTTTTTGAATATCGGGAGCCGCCTGCCCGGGGGACGGTTGCAAAAAGTTTTTTTTTGCCTTTGGTGCATATTAAAAACAGGAGTTCCTTCGTTTATTTCACTTTATTGTTTAGCGTATGCTACAACCTTAACTTTATTGACATCAAGATGAGTGACAGTTTACAGCCTCTGTGGAAGCCGGGCAAGGCGTTGATCGAACAATCTAATCTGAAGAAATATATGGACTGGCTTTTCGTAAAGAAAGGCCTGCATTTTAAAGACTACGAAGGAGTTTGGGAGTGGTCGGTGACAGATCTGGAGGACTTCTGGGCGAGTCTGTGGGAATATTTTAACATCAAGGCGCATGATATGTATTTCGACGTCATCAGCCGTCCCCGGGAAGGAATGATGGGGACCGAATGGTTTACGAGATCCAGAATCAGTTATGCGGAGCATGTATTCAGAAACAAAAACCAGGAAAACCCGGCGATCATTTTCCAGTCGGAGCGGGAAGGGCTGACGGAAATATCCTGGGCTGCCCTGGAAAGCAGGGTAGCGGCTGTCGCGGCCTGGCTCAGGAAGTCGGGCATACGCCCGGGCGACCGGGTGGCGGCGGTGGTTCCCAACTGTCCCGAGGCCATCGTTGCATTCCTGGCGACCAACGCGGTAGGGGGGATCTGGTCTTCCTGCTCGCCCGATTTCGGTCACGTCGGCATCGTCGACCGGTTCAGGCAGATCGAACCGGTCGTACTGATCGGTGTGGACGGCTATACTTATAACGGGAAGCCTTTTTCAAAAATGGAGGAGCTGAGCAACCTGGTCAGCAGCCTTCCTTCCGTCCAGCGGGTGGTCCTCATACCATATCTCGACCCGGATGCCGAAATGGAGGGGACGGTCTCCTGGAAAGATATCCTGGTGAGCAATACGGCGCCCCTGGAGTTTCTCCCGGTGTCTTTCTCGCACCCGATATGGATTCTGTATTCTTCCGGTACGACAGGCAAGCCCAAGGCCATCACGCACAGCGTGGGCGGGTGTCTCCTGGAGCACCTCAAGGCATTGGTGTTTCATCAGAATGTAAAGCAGGGAGACCGGTTCTTCTGGTATTCCACGACGGGCTGGATGATGTGGAACTATGCAGTGAGCTCCCTGCTTACCGGTGCGACGCTGGTGATTTATGACGGATCACCCGCCTACCCGGATAAGCAAAGCCTGTGGAATTTGGCCGAGAAAGCCCGCATTACCCACTTCGGCGGTGGCGCCGCCTATTTTTCTTCGTGCATGAAAGAAGGGGTGAAAATTCCCGGCGACCGGCTCCGGCATCTCCAGACGATCGGCTCCACAGGTTCGCCGCTGGCTGCCCAGGTCTACGAATGGATCTACCAACAGGTGCGGCGGGATGTATGGCTGATTTCCCTGAGCGGGGGTACGGACATCTGCAGCGCTTTCGTCAGCGGATCTCCCCTGCTGCCGGTATACGCAGGCGAGATTCAATGCCGGATGCTGGGGTGCAAGATGGAGGCGTATAACGAGAACGGCGTGCCCGTGATCAACGAGGTCGGCGAGATGATCATTGCTGAGCCCATGCCTTCCATGCCTCTCTATTTCTGGGGAGATCCGGAAAACAGGCGGTACAGGTCTTCGTATTTCGAGATGTATCCCGATGTCTGGCGTCACGGCGACTGGATTAAAATCACGTCGAGAGGGTCGGTCATCATCTACGGGAGGTCGGATACCACGCGGCACAGGGCCGGGGTGCGGATCGGGACCGCCGAGATCTACTCGGTCATCGACCAGTTTTCCGAAGTCCGCGACAGCCTGGTCGTATATCCCGAAGACGGGAACGGGGAAGGCAAAATGTCGCTGTTTGTCGTGATGAATACCGGGGAGACCCTCACCGATGCGCTGAAAAAGAAGATTTGCGCGGAGCTGCGTGCGCAATATACGCCGCGGCATATCCCGGACGAGATCATCGAGGCGCCGGACATCCCGTACACCATATCCGGGAAGAAGATGGAAGCGCCGGTGAAAAAGATACTCCAGGGCGAGCCCGTCGATAAAGTCGTCGGGAAAGACACGCTGCGCAACCCCGGTTCATTGCCTTTTTTTGTCGAATGGGCGAAAAATGCCGTCGTATAAAGACGCAGGGACGGGGCGAACTTTACAGGCAAAGTCATGGTTAATAAGGACAGTATGAACACGATCTCTGCTTCACCTGTCGTGGCCGGGAAGAGCCCCGGCCTGTCGCTCCAGTCCCTCGGTTTAGAGGAAACGGGGCTGTTTCCCGCTCTTTTGACGGATTATCTTGCCCGGGACCCCCGCCTGGAAAGCCATTATTCGGTTTTTCCGACCGCTGATAACGCGGCGGAGAGCATCCGCCGGCGGGCTGCTTTCGAACAGGGCAGGCGGGACTGCGTTCGGAACGGACTTTTACCGTTACAACCGGCCACCAGCTCAACATCTTTACCGGGCCGCTGTATGTGATCTATAAGATCGTGACGACCATCAACCTGGCAAAGGAGCTCAGGGCGAAATACCCGGAATACGATTTCGTTCCCGTATACTGGATGGCGACGGAGGACCATGATTTTGACGAAATTGCTTCTTTCCATCTTTTTGGAAAAACCTATACCTGGAGACAGGAGGGCAGGGGCGCTGTAGGGCGGATGGATCCCGGCGGCCTGCGGGATATTCTTTCCGAACTTCCGGAGCAGGTTCCTTTGTTCGAGGAGGCCTACCTCGGTCATGCAAAGCGTTCGGATGCGGTACGATGTTATATGAACCGGCTGTTTGGTAAGGAAGGGCTGGTCTGTATCGATCCGGACGACCCGGATCTGAAAAAGGAGTTTTTGCCCGTACTGCAGGAGGAGCTGTTCAAAAGGCCTTCTTTCGGGCTTGTTTCTGCCGCTACTTCTGCCATCCAGGCGCTAGGCTATCATTGCCCGGTCAGTCCCCGCGAGCTGAACCTGTTTTACCTCGGAGAGGGTTTCAGGGAGCGCATCGTCGCCGACGAGGCGGGGTTTCATGTGCTGAATACCGGTTTGCGGTTTACGGAGGAAGAAATGCGTGCGGAGCTGTCGGCCCACCCGGAGCATTTCAGCCCGAACGTGGTTTTGCGCCCGTTGTACGAGGAACTGGTCCTGCCGAATCTTGCCTATGTCGGCGGTCCCTCCGAGATCCCGTACTGGATGCAGCTCAAGGGGGTTTTCGATCATTACAGGGTGCCGTTCCCCATGCTGGTGCCGCGCAATGTTGTCCGGTGCATCAACCCGGCCAACCGCCGGCGGCTGGAGAAGCTGGGCTTGTCGTTCCGTGATATCTTTAAAAACGAGGTTACCCTGCGAAAAGAGTTTGTCGCACGTATTTCCGAGAAGACGCTGGACCTGACCGAGGAGAAAGAAGCGCTGGAAAGTGCATTTTCAGGTGTTCTGGCGAAGGCGCTGGCCATTGACAAAAGCCTGGAGGGAGCGGTGAACGCCGAGCGGACCAAGCTGCTCAACAGCATCGGACATCTCGAAAAACGGATAAAGAAAGCGGAAGAGAAGAATCATGAAACCGAGGTCGCGCAGCTGCTGAGCCTGAAAGGGAAGCTGTTCCCCGGGGGAGGGGCGCAGGAGCGGCACGACAACTTTCTGAATTTTTACCTGAACGACCCCCGGTTTATAGATAAGCTGCTTGCCTTGCTCCGTCCCCTTGACTTTACATTCCATGTGGTAGCTGAAGACTAGCCGGCATTGCCGAATGTCTGCGCGATCTTCATGGCCACGCTCATGTCGCCTTTAACCCGGAGCTTCCCGAGCATCATGGCGGTCATGGGATTGAGGCTGCGGTCCAGCAGCTTCAGGGTATTGTCCACGGAAACTTCAAACGTACAGTCGGACGGGAGATCCTCTTCGGTGATCTGCGTAGGTTGGGTGCGGGTATCGACCAAGATGACGCCCTGGTCGGTTTTGAATTTGACGACGGCGTTCAGGTCACTCTCCGATCCAACCAGGTCCCTGATACGGTCTTTTAAGATTTGTAAACTCATGTGTAAATAGATTTAGAATGGTATATTGGGAGTACTTTGTCGAAACAGGAGCCGGGAATAAATCTAAGAGAGTCATTGCGAACGGGGCGCTTGCTTCCCCGGGAAAGGGTTTACCGAAAAATCGCTCCGGATACATTATACCCGGCAGGCGGCTAAGAGGCAGTAAAGTTATCGGGGCAAAATCATAAATCAAAAAATCTTTGAAGTTTCGCGGAAAAATGCAAAATTTGGGCGGATTTAACTAGGTCATCGGTAATGACAGACACAAACGGACAGGAACGGGTGCGCCCCAGGTTTTTATTTTTCCTATGTATTCTCACTTTCTCAAGTTCAATCTCAGGCCTCTGGACGCGTTCGGAACAACTGTGGAGCCCCGCCCTGGCGGTGGAAATGTACCATCAGGCATTCGACAGGGTGCAGGAGCTTATCGCGGGGCGTTACCCGGAAGACCAGGCGGACAGCCTTAATGCCGTAGTAAGTCAGATCAAGCCGGGCATCACTCCCGATGTCGTCCGGACTTCTTCCCTTATTTTCCTGGTATACGAATCCCTTACGCTGTACGGCGCTTTCTTTATGTGGAACCTGAAGCGTAAAGGTTTTTTTATATATCTGGGCGGCATCGCCGTGGTTTTCTTCGGGCACCTGTTCCTGCTGGGAGGGGTGGCCGGGTTTGTTTTCAGCCTCGGGAGCGCGCTTTGGAGCGGGGTCTTCTCCCTGCTGTACTACACCCACCTGAAATACATGGATTAGGGGGGCGGGACATCGCCGGCCAACCGGGTATTTTGCGGGCCGGTTCCTGCTGAGTAGCAACAGGTAAGCGCAGGGACCGCCGGACCCGGTGTATACGTCGACGGCTTCCGGACTAAATTTAAATGCGCTTTGCTGCGCAACCACTTGGATAGTAGCAGGAAATGGTTTTATTTTGCGGGTCAAATTTTTGAATAGTTAAAATGGCATTAATTAACAAAATCAGGGAGAAATCTGGCATAGCCGTCACGGTGATCGCCGTGAGCTTAATCTTTTTCATTGTCGGCAGCGACCTTCTGGGCCCCGGATCCTTTTTCAGCGGGGGCAGCCAGGTCGTCGGAGAGATCGGGGGAAAGGAGATTAACATCAAAGAATTCCAGCAGCAGCTGGATTTACTGCGTCAGAATTATGAAGCCCAGACGGGCCGTGCCCCGGGGGAGCAGGAGCTCGCTTCTTTGCGGGACCAGGCCTGGAACCAGCTCATTGTTGAATATGCCTATACCGGTCAGTATAAAAAGCTCGGCCTGGAAGTGTCGGATGAGGAGCTCGTGGATATGGTCCAGGGAAATCACATCAGCCCGGCCATCCAGCAGGCGTTTACGAATCCCTCCACCGGTATTTTTGATAAATCGGCGGTAATCAATTACCTGAAAAGCCTGAAGACGATGCCCGCGGAGCAGCAGCAGTCCTGGGCGTTGTTCGAGACCGGGCTTCGCGCGGATCGCCTGCGCCAGAAATACGAGCTGCTGCTGAGCAGCTCCAACTACGCGACGAAGGCCGAAGCGGAGAAGGAGTACCATGCCCAGAATTCCAGGGCGTCGTTCGATTACCTGTACGTGCCGTTCTATTCGGTGCCGGACAGCACGATCAAAATAACCGACAGTCAGCTGGAGGCCTACCTGAAGAGCCATAAAGACGAATACAAGGGTGTCAATACCCGCTCGATCAAATACGTGACTTTCCCGATCCAGCCCGCCAAGGATGACAGCGCTTCCCTGTATACGGAGATCAAATCCCTGGCCAGGGGCTTGTCTACGGCTGACAATGATTCGGCTTTTGCCCGGATGAACTCGGACGTGCAGCTCCCGCTTTACCTGTCTTATGCCAATATGAGCGAGCAGCTGAAGGAGGCGGTGAAAACATTTGTGCCGGGCGGGGTATTCGGACCGTTCCGTGAAGGGGATACGTACTACATATACAAATACGGCGGCACCAAGAAGGACTCGCTCTACACTGCCCGGGCCAGCCACATCCTGATCCGTCCCGACAACCAGTCGGATTCGGCGAAGACGGTAGCCAGGCAGCGTGCAGAAGCTTTGCTGCGTCAGATACAGGGTGGTGCGTCTTTCGAGGCGCTCGCTGCTGCCAATAGTGCGGACGGCTCGGCCCAGCGGGGCGGGGACCTGGGGTATTTCCAGAACAACGGGGGAATGGTCAAGCCATTTGAGGACGCCGTCTTCTCCATGTCGGGAACCGGCCTGGTGGGCCATATCGTGGAAAGCCAGTTCGGTTTCCACATCATCAAGGTAACGGATGCCAGATCAAATACACTCTACCGGATTGCTACCATCGGGAAGACCATCGCGCCCAGCCAGGCCACCCGTGACGAGATCTACAGGAAGGCGGATGAATTTGCTACTGCGGCCAGATCCAGCGCGTTGTTTGGGGAGCGCGTGAAGAAAGACAACCTGGTCGAGGCGACGGCCAACCGGCTTACCGAGACGCAGACCAACGTCAACGCGATTCCCGATGCCCGGGAGATTGTCCGCTGGGCATTTTCCGATAAAACCGGCGTAAACGACGTGTCCAAGGTTTTCGAAACAGCCGACCAGTATGTGGTAGCGGTTTTGACCGGCAAGACGGACAAGGATGAGGTGAAGGTGAACGATTTCCGCGACGAGCTGACGGCCAAGGTAAGAAACCAGGTGAAGTCGGAACAGATTCTGAAGAAACTACAGGGTACGGAGGGAGCGACCTTACAGGCGGTGGCCGGGAAATATGGCGCCGGCGCATTGGTGGAAAAAGCGGAAAGCGTTTCGCTGGCTACCGGTTTCCTGACCAGCGCGGGCTTTGACCCGATCGCGATGGGACGTGCATTCGGTTTGAAAAAAGGCCAGAAGACCAAGCCATTTAAAGGCGAGAACGGGGTGTTCATTATTCAGCTGACTGACAAGTCGGAAGCGGCTCCCATCGCAGATTATACCCAGTATAAGACACAGCTCACGCAAAATATAACCCAGAGCACCAGCTTTATTCTGAATGAAGCGATCCGCGAACATGCGAAGATCGTGGATGACAGGGCCAAATTCTTTTAATCCTCCTGTTTTTAGAACGATATTTAGCCAATTAGTCGAAAGCCGGCCCGGTAGTTAATTCCAGGCCGGCTTTTTAGTTTAAATGACGGAATCCGGAATTTCCTTCGGGCTTGCGGCGACTTCCGGGCTCGGGTTCGGGATATATAAACGGATGCAGAGGAGGACGACGTAAAAAAAAGCATTTTTTTTTGAATTTATGAGTAAAAAAATGTCAACACTACACTTATAAGTGTATAATTTTACGGCGTATAATTAATCATGTAAATTTTTCCGGAATATGAACGTAATAACTGGCGATAGGGAATATTTTAGGGGGATTGACCGGATTCCCTTCGAAGGAGCTGAGTCGGACAACCCGCTTGCTTACCGCTGGTATGATGCCCGGAGAATGGTGGCGGGCAAAACGATGGAAGAGCACCTGAAGTTTGCCGTAGCCTACTGGCATTCTTTCAACGGTTCCGGTACCGACCCGTTTGGGGGGCCTACCCATTTTTATGCCTGGGACGGGAAGCAGGATGCGGTGGCGAGGGCAAAAGACAAAGCCGATGCGGCTTTCGAGTTTATCACCAAGCTGGGGGTGCCGTACTACTGTTTTCACGATGTGGACCTGGTCGACTATACCGATGACGTCCTGGCCAACCAGGGGCGCCTGCAGGAAATCACGTCCTACCTCCGGGCGAAGCAGCAGGATTCAGGGGTCAGGTTGCTGTGGGGGACAGCCAACCTGTTCAGCCATCACCGGTACATGAACGGTGCGGCAACCAACCCGGATTTTGAGGTATTGACCCATGCTGCCGCACAGATCAGGATGGCGCTGGATGCCACGATCGCGCTGGGCGGGGAAAATTATGTGTTCTGGGGAGGCCGGGAAGGTTACATGACGCTGCTCAATACGGATATGAAACGGGAGCAGGAACACCTGGCGGGAGTTCTGAAGCTGTCCGTCGACTATGCGCGCCGGCAGGGATTTAAAGGAAAGTTCTTTATCGAGCCCAAGCCCTGCGAGCCTACCAAGCATCAATACGATTACGACGCGGCTACGGTACTGGGCTTCCTGCAGAAATATGACCTGATGAATGACTTCGCATTGAACCTCGAGGTGAACCACGCGACATTGGCGGGCCATACTTTCGAGCATGAGCTGCAGGTAGCGGCGGATGCCGGCATACTGGGATCGATCGATGCCAACCGGGGCGACTACCAGAACGGATGGGATACGGACCAGTTCCCGATCGACATTGCCGAGTGGACGCGGTCTTTGCTGATCATCCTGCAGTCAGGTGGTCTGAAAGGCGGAGGGATCAATTTCGATGCCAAGCGCAGGCGCAATTCTACCGACGCGGCGGATCTGTTTTATGCCCATATAGGAGGGATCGATACCGTAGCCAGGGCGTTGCTCATCGCGGAGAGAATATTGGACCATGGCGGTTACCAGCAGGCGCTGAGAGAAAGATACAGCAGCTTTGACAGCGGGAAAGGAGCGGATTTTGAGGCGGGCCGTCTGAAGCTGGAAGATCTTTTCAACCTGGCAGCGGTGAATGGTGA
>JBEBSO010000035.1:0-12712 GCA_040394275.1 Telluribacter sp. | reverse complement strand
TTGATCACCGACCGGCTTCCCACGGGCTCTTCCCTGGTCACATACCCGATGAAAGAAAACCCCAGCACAGCTTTCGCATTGACCTGGAGCTGATAGGCCCCGGAGGCGTCGGTCATGGTCCCGTTAACCGTCCCCTTTTCCAGCACGTTTACACCCGGCATGGGCGCCCCGGTTTTCGCACCGGTCACCACTCCCCGTACCGAAACCTTGCCTGCAGCCTGACCAAGCGCCGGCCCCGGGGCGAGCACCAGCAGGCACATCAGCATGCCGGCGACAAATGCCGGGGCATACAAATACAGGATAAAACGATGATGTCGTCTCGTTTTTTTCATAATTTTGAACATTAGATTTATTAGAACTTATTCGTAAGTTGTAATTGGAGGAGCTGCTGGAACAGCTCCTTTTTTGATGAAGGTCAGTATTTTATCATAGGCACATCGCAGGTTAAAACTTACTTTTCAGGGCCTCCAGGGGCACACTGCCCAGGTAAACGGCAGATTTTCCCTCGTGGCTGGAATAATAGGATACCCAGAGCTTTCCGTCTTTTACCACGAAGCCCGGGTAGCTGGCATCCCCGCCCGAAGGCAGCTCGTACAAACGCTTGTATATTCCTCTTTTGTCCACACCCAGCAATACCGTCGCGGTACCGCTGCGCCGGCCGGGCCGCTGCGTTTCCATCTCCCTCGTACCTACAACCCAGTGATGGTCGTCGAGCAAAAGCAGGTTAGGTCCGCCCATGCTGTGCTCGATGGGCGTCGTCGAAAATTTGTTGTAGGGCGCCTCCGAAAAGGCCAGGTAGCCGGTCCTGGATACCCCGCCGCCGTTCCGGATCACGATGACCATGCTGTTGCCGCCGGTAAAGCGGATGGTGGCCTCGCAGCCTTCCGGCGACGGGTTGAAGTTGTCGCTCAGCTGCTCATAATTGATCCCGTCAACGGTCCGGTAAAGAATCAGCTTCCTGTTCCTGATATCCACCCGGCCGGTCGCAGGATCCGTCGGGCAGACATTGGCTGCGACATAACCGTCGCCTTCCTTCCAGGTAATCCTGAAAAACCAGTTGCTGGCAGGTATCCCTTTCACCCGCACGGGCTGTGTCCACGTACGGCCGTCTTGCGAAAAGAGCACCCGGGTATGCCATTCCATCAGGTTTTTGCCGTCATAGTCGGAGCCGCCGCAGGTAATCATCAGCCGCCCGTCCGGCATGACCGCGATCTTCGGATCGCGCAAATCGATGTCCCTTTCCGCAATGACGGCCTCAGACTCCCACTTCCTGCCGTCCGGCGAGCTGATCACCCTGATCCGGCCGTCCCCGTTTTCACCGGCCTGCACATAAACCGGCGAATGTCCTTCCCCCTCCCGGAACACACAGAAAAAGCGGTCTTTAAACCAGATGAGGTCGGTAAAAGCACTGTGTGCCGCCTTGTCCCAGATGCGCTCAGCAGGAAGCATTTCCGGCTCTTCTTCCGCCTTTTCGAAGAAATCCAGGGGTACCTTCGAAAAATAGATCGAGCTTTTGCCTTCATGCGAAGAATAATAGGATACCCACAGCGCGCCGTCCTTTATGACCATGCCCGGATAGCTGTTGTCACCGGAGGAGGGGAAGCTCAATACTTTCCTGAATTTACCGCGGGCATCGCTGAGGAACAGCGCCGTATATATTTCGCTTTCGTACACCCGCGTGCCCATGACGATTTTCTGGTCGTCGAGGAAGACGAAGTTGGGGCCGCCCAGCCTGACGTCCAGCTTCTCGTATTTCCAGCTGGTAAACGGCGCGCTGCTCCGGGCCATCACGCCCATCTGGTCGGCTGTCTCCCTCCGGATCAGCACATGCATCGTCCCGCTGCGGTCAAACCGGACGGTCGCTTCATTGGGAAAGCCGTCCAGATCTATCTTCGATACTTTTTCGAAGCTTTTACCGTCTTTGGTCCTGAGCAGGTACATGGCGGTGGGGCCTTTTCTCTCTTCGGGCCCGATCTGGTAGTCAATGGCGTAGCCGGTATCTTTGTACCAGGTCACCCGCCAGAGCCAGTCTCCCCAGGATACGATCGACGGATCGATTTTTACTTTCTCCGGCTCGGAAAACCGGGCGCCCTGCTTGTCGGAGAAGGCGACGTGCGGCACCCTGCCCAGGATTTTCCTGTCTTTGTAAATGGATCCGCCCATGATGATCATCAGCCTGCCTTCGGGTGTAACGGAAAGCTTGGGGTCCCTGAGGTCGATCCCTTCCTTTTTTAACAGGGCGACGCTTTCCCACTTATTCCCGTCGGCGGACCGGAGTATACGTACTTCCCCGTCCCTGCCGGGAATGTGCCCGTTGCCCTCCCTGAAGCTGCAATAGAAACTGTCTTTAAACCAGGTAAGATCCGTAAAGGCGCTGTGCTCGGCGCCGTCCCATATCTTTGTCACCCTGATCTCCCCGCCCGGTCCTGCCTGGCAGAGCGGCACGGAGCAGAGGCTCCCAAAGAAAAAAATACAAAGGTTTTTCCATTTGCTTTTCATTGTACAGTCAAGTTAAGTTTGGTTATGTATTTGATTTCAAGAGGGTCACTTCGCCTGCTTCAGCAACGCATACGCCGCTGCTGCCTGCACATCCAGGTTCCAGGGATGCCGTGCCGACGCCGTGTGGCCGGCGGACACCGGCAGGTCAGTCAGCGGATCCTTCAGCTCCAGCAGCTCCCGCAGCAACGGCAGCGCCTCCGGGTCCGGCTTTCGTGCCATAGCCCTGCACAGCTCGATGCGGCCTGTCTTGCCGCCGGCCTTCCCGCAGGCAAACAGCTTCTTCTTCAGCCGGCTGACGGCTTCGCTTTCCGCGGGGTCCCCGTCCGGGGCCAGCGTATAGGCGGCAGCCAGCAGGTAGGGCCGCGCCGGTGAATCCGGGGGCTCCACCAGGGCGATATCCCGCAGGGAGCGCCATCGGTCGGGAGGAAGGCTGTCCGCAAAAGTGAGCGCGTAGGCCGCGGCTTCCCTGAAGCCGGGCTCTTCCGAAGCCAGCGCTTTCCACAGCAATCCGTAATCCCAGGCGTCTCCTTTCACTGCCGGCAGGGAAAGCCCCCAGTAGAGATAGGAGGCCAATGCGCCGCCGCCCTCAAGATCCGCTTTCCAGGTTGCCCGGTCAAAGCTCCGCATCGGGTATCCCAGCTTGCTGAGCGTTTCGGCGGCATGCACGCGGTCCGGGCCGTTCCGGTCCATGTAGGCTCCTGCAATCCTACCGAGCAGCTTTGCCTTCGCTGTCGTATCCTGCGCTACCCGGTAAAGGCTCCGCCAGAGCCCGATGCGCTTCTGGGGCACCGTATCGAAGGCGGCAAGCGAGTCTTCGATCCACCTCCGCGCCTCACCGGTGTAACCCAGGTCGGCGAGAAATTCTACCGCATGCACCCTGACCCAGAAATCAGGACATGCCGCCGCTGTGTTCAGCGCTTCCAGGCACCTGGTCCGGGCCGGCTCCTCCGCCCGGCGTTCTTTCTGCCCGCACCCTCCGATCGTCAAAGCCATAAAAATGATCACTTTCCAACCTTTCATTTGTGTAAGAGTTCAGGAGTTCTAAAGTTCTAGAGTACCAGAGTTCAGGCTTTTCATTGGTTTTCTCTTGTTCAACGCCTGTTTACATGCGCTTCCGCGCATTTCGCCGGATTAGTCATACTTCCGCCCTGCATTCGCTTGTGCGCACATCGTCTGCCATCGGGTTCCAGGTCCCTGACAACAGAAGTCTCAAAGATCGAGGACGTTCAGGAATCCAGTGCCTGGGCGGTGGAAAGCAGCTCAAAATAGCCGGCCTCCGTCAGCTCCCTTTCCAGGCTGGTCATCTCCCGGCCGGTCAGGTTGCGGAGCGGGGAGCGGCAGGGGCCGCAATCCAGGCCCGACAGCTTCAGGATCGCCTTGCCGCCTACAATCGCGTTGACATATTTCAGCATGATCTCGACGACAGCCACCGATTCCATCTGGTACCGCCGGGCCGCCGGCAGGTCATTTTCCCCGTAGGCCCGTATGATGTTCAGGTAGACCTCGGGCATGAAATTGAACGTGGTCCCGATGGCTCCCTTCACCCCCAGCACCAGGCCGTTGAGCAGAATTTCGTCGTGGCCGTGCAATACATCGAAAGCCCCCGAATCCAGGCTAATGCACTGATGCATATCCATAAAATCGGTAAAGGTGTACTTTACACCCACCAGGTTGGGGATCAGGGGCGCCCCCTTCTTCAGCAGGCGGTTTACCTTGATGTGCGCGCCGGTGGCGACCGGCAGATGATAGTAGTAGAACGGCGTGGCCGGCGCCGCTTCCGCTACCAGCCGGCAATGCTCCGCCACCACGTCCACGTCGGACGACGGGAAAAAGCTGGGCGCCATACAGCCGATGGCATCCGCCCCGATCCGTCCGGCGTGCTCCGCCAGCTCCCTGGACACCTCCACGCTGGTACTGCCGACATGGATGATCACGCGGAACGTGTCGCTCCGGTGAGGCATCCAGGCCTCGGCCAGCACTTTCCGCTCTTCCGTGGTAAGCAGCACCCCCTCTCCCGATGAGCCGTTGACAAAGACACCCGCCACCCCGCGGCTTTTGAGCAGCCCGGCATACCGGGCCACCAGGCCCGGATGAATGGCGCCGTTCCCGTGGTAAGGAGTAAATACAGCCGCGATCAGGCCGTCGATTTTCTTGTATGCGATCATAAAATTTAAATAAGTTTAGCAAGCCGAACCCTGCACCTTTTTCAGCTTCGAATTGTGCAGGTAATCCACGTAAGCGATCAGGTGATCCTCCATGGCCTTCTGGTATCCCTTTACATCCCTTGCCTCCAGGTAAGGAATCAGGTCTTTGTGCCGCACCAGGCGGCGGCTACCGTCTTTGTCCGTATTGAACTGGTTGAAATCCTCGAAATTTTCGTTGACATACTTAAAAACAGGTATGATCGTATTGAGAAAATCCCGCATCACCCTGTTCCCCGAAATCGCGTATATTTTGGAGTGAAACTCCCGCTCCATCCCGATGTCCACTTTCATCCCGTCGATATCCCGCTCTTTGGCTACGATGTGCTTCAGCTCCTCGATGTCTTTGTCCGTGATGTTGTTGATGATGAGATTCGCCGATCCGATCTCGAGTGACACCCGCATCGCCAGCAAATCCAGGATCGTTTCCTTTCCCAGCATATAGGGATTGATCACCTTCTGAAAGCCATACATGACATCGGGCTCCGACACCACGATCCCGCGGCGCTTCCGGCTTTCTATAAGCCCCAGCATCCTGAGCCTGCTCAGCGCCTCCCTGACCACATTTCTGCCGACGTCGTATTTCTCCGACAACTCCTGCTCACTGGGAATCTCCGTGCCGGCTGTCAGCTTACTGTCCTTTATTTCCTTGATAATCCTGCTTTCGACCCAATCGACAAGGGTATGATTCTTGAATTCTTTTTCCACAGTAATAAATGGGATATGTTCTAAAAATAGGATATGTCCTACAATAATAGAGCTAAGAATATGTATTTCCAAATATTTTGTTAAATATTTTGATGATTTACCTCCATACGCAAACAAAAAGCCTTTCTTCCCCTCCGCAGAAGGAAAGAAAGGCCGCAGACAGGCGCTTCAGCAAAACAGCAGATAGTCCCGGAAGGTAGTTTTGAGCATGCCGCGGTGGCCCGCCGGACAGGGAGGAGGGGAAGGGCTGCATGCCCGGCCCTGTCCGTCAGTGCAGCGGCTGATCAATGCGCCCGATATACGCAAAGGAGGAAGCGCGCTCCCGCGCCAGGAGCTCCGAAAGCTGCTCCCCGATATTGGGATACAGCGCATAGGCGGCCAGCTCACTCAGCGGCAGCCAGGTAACTTCCCGGGCAGTTGTATGCCGGGGATCGGGGTGCGGGATCCCCGATACTATTTCTGCGCTGAACACGCAATGGAGCACATCCTCCCGCCCGCCCCAGGCCAGCACTTCACCGCACAGGATCCCGCCGTTGAGCCTGACGTCAATGCCCATCTCTTCCTGAAGCTCCCGGGCAAGCGCCTGCTTCATATCTTCACCGGGGTCGGGGTTTCCCCCGGGAAGCGCATATACATCTGTTTCTCCGAATCGGTAGCGCATCGTCAGCAACCGGTCGTTTTCGATGATTGCTGCAGCCGGCCGTACTTTCATAGTAATTACCTGGTTGATCTATTTGCCGGCAAGTAAATAAAAATAACCTGATTTCAAAGTCTTCAGGTCATTTGCAGGGCAAAGTAACCCGGGTCGTCGCATCGCGCCTACCTGAGAAAGCCGGTAATCCGGCTGCTCAGGGCGGCCGCCTCCTCCACGGTGCTGTGCTGCACCGTCACCGAAGAAGGATAGGCCTTCCCGGCGCTGCCCGGATCGAGCGGCTTGCCGTCCCCGGACACCGGGGAGATCACCAGCAGGGTTCCCGGTGCTTGGGCACCCGCCAGCTGCGGCAGATCGTACCGGCCGAGCACGCCCGGCGTCGCCGAAGGCAGGTACCTGGGCCGGTAATCGGGGTTGGTAACCAGGGACTCGAAGGAAACCAACGGGTGGAGCAGCACTTTTTTGTGAAACAGGCTTTCCCGCACGGTCATGGCCTGGAGCGCATCCGCGCCGAGTGTCCCGGTGGCCACCAGCGAGAGCGGCTTCCGGCCCGGCAGCCGGTCTTTTACGAAATCAGCCAGCAGGACGATCTCCTCCATGCGGGTAGCCAGGAGACTTTTGCCGGTGAGTATGCTCATGTACCAGAGGTTGAGCTTCACCCCCTCGATGTGCGCATCTCCCCCGGGCAGCCCGGTATTGGCCAGCTCGCCGATCCCCGACAGGTCCGGCAGGATCACCTGGTATCCTTCCAACGCCAGCCGGTCGGCCAGCCCTCCCGGCGCCGCACCTTCCTTTTTCCCTTTTTCATCCAGGAGCAGGACCGCACCGCCCGGGTTATCCCCGCGCGGCTTCAGCCATAAGAGCGGCTGGTAAAAGCCGGGGGCGCCCCTGACCAGGTATTTTTCTATGTCGTAGGCTTCCCGGTTCAGTCTCCCCGAAAAAATCACCTCCGCCGGCTTTCCCGGATCCCTGTAGCCGCTGATACCGCGCAGCTCTTCCCGGAGCACGGCCGGCGACGCCTGGGTTTTCCTGCCTTTCACCACCGTTTCCGCCTGCTCCCTGACGAGATCGAACAGCCTTTTCCCTTCCCGGTTGCTGTAGAGATTGCCTTCGGGGAAGACATTCAGCTCCTGTTCGGTGAACAATTTCACCTCTTCCTCACCGGTATTCCCGGGATTCCCCAGGAATTTCCGGAAGAACGCATAAGCGGCCTCCCGGTTCTTTTTGGTAGAGGCATGCACCGCATCGTCCTCCACCATCTGCAGGTGATCGGGCCGGCCCAGCGCCTGGTAGGCCGCCAGGGCTTCCCTGTATATCTCCCTCGCCCCTTCTATACTGAACATATCGCGGGTCGTGGTCACCATCAGCGTCGGTTTGGGCGCGCGTACCTCCACGAGGTCTGCCAGGTCAAATCCCCTGGCGATAGCATGAATAAAAAGCTGCTCCGCATCCTGCGGCCCCAGGGACCGGAGCAACTTGTCGAAGGAAGTGAGATAGCACTCCGGGGCTGCAGCCAGGATCCGGTCGTCCATGGCGGCGATGTAGGCAGACTGGGTGCCTCCGCCCGATCTGCCGGCGATGCCGATCCGGGCCGGGTCTATCTCCTTCCGGCCCACCAGGTAGTCAACCGCACGGATGCCGTCCCAGATGAAGTAATGGGCGGGGGACAGGCCGTTTACGAACGACAGGCTGCCCGGGTAAGAATGCTCATGGGTGGGCCCGAACCGTGATTTGCCGCCCGCCTGGAGGTACTGGATGCGTTCCCCCTGTCCTATCGGATCGAAGGCCAGCACGGCAAATCCTTTCTTCACATAGTTGAGGATAATGTTCTGATAGGTATCGCTTCTGAATCCGTTTACGCTGTGCCCGCTGCAATAGACGATCGCGGGGAGCTTCCCGGTGAAATTAACGGGCATAAACAACGCCGCGGTCACGAAGTAACCGGGCCTCGATTCAAAAAAGAGCTTCTCTACCCGGATCCCGTCCCGTTCCAGCGTCCCGGTGATGACCGGGTTCAGCGGTGTTTTCTCCGGGAACGCACCCGCCATTTCCCGCAGCAGCGCCGAAACCTGCTTTTGGCGAAGGCTCCAACCTTCCTTTCCCCTGATCCGGCGGATATCGGCCTGCCTTTTGCCGAGCTGCCCGGAAGCGGTCTGCATAAGCCCGTTGTATACCAGGTGCGGATCGGCGCCGTGAAACCTCCAGAGTTCCAGCACTTTGAGGTCTTCCTGGGCCCGTGCCTGCAGCGAAACCAACCCGGCAGCAACCAGGTATAACAATGCTCTTTTCATCTGGGTAAAAGTTCTAAAGTTCAAGAGTTATATGGTTTGAAGGAGTTATATAGTTCAAGAGTTCGAAAGAAGTTCAATAGTTCTATAGTTCAAAAGAAGTTCTATAGTTTGAAGGAGTTCTATAGTTCAAAAAGTTCATTCGATAGGGCATCGTCCTGTTTGTGCGCACGATCACTCACAGAGATTTAATCTGTTTATTTTTCCCGGATATCCGGGACTGTATCAGGAGAGACGGCACCGCCGGTAATTCCCCCTGACGGGTACCTCCCCGGCCGGCCGGCTAAACAAAAGGCTACCGGATAAACACATTTCCGGCAGCCTCCGCAATATCAAACTATATGCTTAATTGTTATAGCCGGGGTTTTGCACCAGCATGGGATTCTTATCGATCTCCGACTGGGGAACAGGAACCAGGTAGTTCCTCTCGTAGAATGCCCTCGGGTTAAAATCGGAAACCGTATAGGTTTTGGACCCGTCCGATGCCCGGATGATGGTCATCTTCCGCCCGTCCTCGTTCAGCCTTTCCGGGGCAATTTTCCATCTCCTCACGTCAAACCAGCGGTGCTCCTCGAAAGCCAGCTCGATGCGGCGCTCGTTCTGCAGCCTCCGGAGCAGGGCAATCCCGCTGTCGGTGACGGCAGGCATTCTGACGCTCTCCCGCTGCCTGACCATGTTCAGGTACTGCCGGCATACTTCCTCGTTGCCGAGGTAATACTGGGCTTCGGCATAATTCAGCAGGATCTCCGCGTACCGGATGAAAATCCAGGGAGAGTTCCCCTGGTTTTCCTGGCTGGGATTTATGATGGCTTCATCCATGAACTTACGCAGGTAATAGCCTGTCAGCGTGGCATTCCAGCCGGACAGCGCCCCTTCGTTGCTGTCTTTTCCGCCGGGCAGGAAAGTCTCGACCGGCCGGCCCTGGAAAGGCGCACCGTCGTACAGGATAGAGGCATAGAAGCGTGGATCCCTGTTGACATAGGGATTCTGCGGATTGTAGGCCGGATCGTCCTTGGGCAGCTTGCCGCTGACCATTTCGTAGTCATCAACGATGTTCTGCAGCGGATGGGTCTGCCCGAACCCGCCGTACCCGTTGGGATACTGCGACAGCTCCACCCTGACCTGCTGGGGATCGACCGAGGAATCGAAGCCCCTCGACCAGATCACCTCCGGATTATAGCTGTTCTTTTTCAAGAACAGGTCTTTGTAGTTCGGGTAGAGGCTGTACAGATTCAGATCGATCACTGCTTTGGCGGCCGCGGCCGCTTCCTGCCACCGGGACATGACGTTGCCGGCATTGTTCAGCGGGCTCGCCATGTACACCAGCGCCCGTGACTTCAGGGCAAGGGCGGCGCCCCTCGTGACCCTGCCCTGGTTGGCGGCGTCGTAGGTCAGTGGAAGCAGCGCTGCAGCCTCGTCGAGCTCGCTGACGACGAAACTCATACATTCTTCGTAGGAGTTGCGGGGAACGTTGAAATCGTCATTCAGCGTAAACGACTTCCTGATCAGCGGCACTCCGCCGAAGAAGGCCACCAGCTTGAAATAGGAATGGGCCCGCAGGAATTTCATTTCCCCGATCATCCGGTCCTTCAGCGCCTGGTCGAATCCTGCCGCGTCGATGCGGTCGAAAAAAATGTTGCAGTTGGTAATGACTGACCAGTAGTTAAACCCGGAAGCTCCCGTCCAGGAATCCAGTACGCCCAGGGAAGAAGGCGTTATATTGCCCAGGTTGATAAAATTGGTACCGTCGCCCCGCTGGTAGGACTCATCCGTTGCCCCGGCCAGGCGCTGGTGCGCGCTCCCGGAAAACCCGACGGGCATCAGCCGGTAGGTGTTGCTGATGAATGCATCGATCAGGTCCTTGTCTTTCCAGACCGCATCGTCGGAGAAGCGGTCGAGGGGTGTCTTGTCGAGCACATCGTCCATGCAGGAAGAATGCATGAAAGTCATGAGGCCGAAGGCCAGTATAAACGTAATCCTTTTCATAGATCGTACCATGTTATAAATCTTTCTCAATCAAAAAGTGAGGTTTACTCCCAGGTTGTAGATTTTGCTTTGGGGATAGTACCCGCCCGACTGGTTGCTGTTTTCCGGGTCGTAGATCTTCAGCTTGTCGATGGTGAACAGGTTATTGCCGTTGACAAACAGCCGGAGTGAGCTGATCCTGAACTTCGACAGCAAAGACGCCGGCAGGTCATAGCCCAGCTCCAGCGTTTTCAGCCGTACGAACGAGGTATTCATCAGCCAGAAGTCAGACAGCTGGCCGTTCACCTCTCCTCCTGCCCCCGCTTCGATGGTAGGCAGCGTGGGATACCTGGAATCCATGCTGCCGGGCCTGTACCGGTTGACGATAAACTCCGAAAGCGCATTGATCGCGATACGGGCATTCTGGTGGTAGTATTGCCATACCCGCGCCTGGCCTGCAAAATTTGCCCACAGGGAGAGGTTTTTGTAGCTGAAAGACATGTTGAGACCATAGGTGATTTCGGGGATGTTGATCTTGTCCATCCTGACCATGTCGGCCGCATCGATCTTGTTGTCGCCGTTGATGTCCTCATACCGGAGGTCGCCGACTTTCGTACCCGGGTACACCGGACTGTTGTCGACCTCGTTCTGTGTCCGGAAAATCCCCAGCGCCCTGTAATACCGGGTGGCCCCGATGACATGCCCCTCCGACCTTTGCCATTCGGGGATGTTTTCCGCCTCGGCGATATCGATGATCTTGTTTTTCGCGTAGCCCATGTTGCCGGAAACCGCATACCGCACCTGGCCGATGTTGCCGGCTGTCGACAGGGTCAGCTCAACGCCTTTGTTGTTCACCACGCCGATGTTTTCGTTGGGAAGCTTCAGCCCGGTATAGACCGGGACGGCCTGGCTCCGGGTGGCCAGGATATTGGAACGGTCCTGCCTGAAGAAATCCACCGTAAACCCGAGCCGGTTGTTCCAGAGGCTTCCGTCCAGCCCGATGTTGGTGCTTGTAAGCACTTCCCAGGTCATGTTGGCGTTGGGCGTAACCCCCACTGTCAATCCCTGCGCAAAGCTCGAGGGAAACCCGAAATGATAGCCCTGGTTACCCAGCGTATACAAGGCCAGGTGCTGGAATGCGGCTACGGCATCGTTCCCCATTTTTCCGTAGGAAGCCCGTACCTTCAGCTCGTTGACCGCTTTCACATCGGCCATAAAATCCTCGCGGGAGATACGCCAGGCCGCCGAAATCCCCGGGAAGAAGCCGTATTGCTTTCCTTTGGGGAAATTTGACGATCCGTCATACCTGAAATTGAAATCCAGCAGGTACCGGTCCTTAAACCCGTAGTTGATCCTTCCGAAGAAATTGTTCCGCCCGCTTTCGGACCTGGTCCCGTTGGTCGACTGGTCTACCAGGCTCCCGGCAAACAGCTCGTCAATGGCAAAGGAGATAAAGTTTTTCCGGAATGCCGAGAAGCTGCGGCTGTTGTTGAGCTGCTGCTCCATCGCGACGAAAGTATTGATCTCATGGTCGCCGAACCGCCGCTCAAACTTCAGCCTCAGGTTGGTCAGCGCGCTGCTTCCGCTGCTGAATTCCTCGGTAAGCTGCGGCTTCAGGATGCCTCCGCCCAACCTGGAAATATAGACGTCATTGATTTTGTCATAGTCATAGACCGTCCATGGCGTCTGCCAGATTTTGGAGGTAGCCACATCGTTGCTGTACGCAAAATAGCCGTCCACGCCCAGGCCCTCTACCCAGGGCAGGCTGATATCGAAAGTGGCTTTGGTCAGAAAACGCTGCGTCCTGTTGTTGGTGTTGCCCGTAGCGGAGGTCCCCATCAGCGCGGGGTTCTGCCCGTTTTCAATACCCGAAGACGGCAGGCCGTTGGGATAGAATACCGGGACGGTAGGCACCTGCCAGAGCCGCTGGAAAGTGGTGGAAGTACTGAAAGCGGGATAATTGCCGTTGTCCAGCCCGCCGTTGATGTCCAGCCCTATCCGGATGTGCTTGCTGACATTGGCGTCGATGTTGGACCGGATGGTATAGGTTTTAAAGTTGAGGCTTCCGTTTTTGAAAATTCCGCCTTCATTGGAAAAGGATCCCGAAATGGAAAATCGAAGCGCCTCGGAACCTCCCCTGACATTCAGGTTGTGACGGCTTTGCGTGGTTGCTTTCTTCAGTACCTCTCCAAACCAGTCGGTGTTCGGATAGTTGAGGGGATCGCTGCCGTCGGCAAATTTGCGGATTTCCTCTTCGGTATACCGCGGCCCCTGCCCGGCCTTGATCTGCAGTTCGTTTACATAGTCTGCAAATTCGGCGGAATTGGCCATTTTGGGAAGACGCGTCGGCGTGACGATGCCCTGGTTGAAGGTATAATCGATCACCGGCTTACCTATTT